>PUMG01000017.1 GCA_003551265.1 Halovenus sp. | reverse complement strand
GGAACATTGTTCGTCGGGTGGCGCGGACGCGCCACCCTTGCCTGTTTTGACTTCCAGCTACTGCTCCAGTTCACCAACAATCCTCTACAGAACAGCGTATGTGTGAATCTGAACTGCCGGCAGGCACAAGGAGGAGTGGACTGACTCGAAACTTTCTTGCTATCTTTTCCGAGGAGAGGATCTCACTGTTCGCGACGGCAGTGGGTGTCCTGCAATGGCGACACAGTCGACGTGCAGCAACGAGATGGTACGTAAATGTACTATACTGATGCTCCGAGGCGTATCCCGTCCGAGACATCCTCTGGATTGCGATGGTGCTTCGACCAGCACATCTCTGGTCCCCATACCCAAGGGAGTAAGTATTGGTGGCGAAGCCTCGTCGGTTACAAACAGCCTAGAATGCCCCGGGGCTTGACCCCGAGGTGATTCACCGCAAGAGGAGAGGTTAACCGTCCAACCCTGACGGATAAACTGAAATTTTGTTTTGAATTTATTGTCTCACACCACACGTATAAACCATAGAATGCTATATTGAAAGAAAGGGTCCGCCTGCACATAAGCAGAGACAGAGAGTGGGAAACGGATGTCCGGTGAACAAACCGTCGGGTTGCGAGCCCCGAAACAACCCGCTCTCTTTGCCCACACCGCGACTATCGGGCGCAGTACGAGCATCCGGACAACTCAAACCGACTCAACTACTTGCTGCGAAAATTCCGCGAATTTTCGACCGACAGTATCACTCGATAGTCGATTCCAGTTCCCCTATCAGTGGTTGGTTTCCGACAAACAGCGGCGAGCGTTCGTGGAGTTCGGTGGGTGTCTTCGAAACTAACGACATCGTTCCATCTGTCGACGCACCACCCGCTGTGGCCACAATGTGCGCAATGGGGTGGCCTTCGAACTGAAGACGGAGTTTGCTCTCGGGGCGTTCTTTCAGCATCGGATACCCGAAGATGCCGCCGTAGGTCAACACCTGATTCACATCCGCAACCATTGCACCACCGTAGCGTAGCTTCAACTGCCACTCCTGTTCGATAGAGCCGACGTACTCCGCGAAGTCATCGGGCCACTCCGGCGCTTTCCCACCGAAACCGTAGACGACTGGATCATCGGGGAGTTTGACGTTCTCGTTCAGTATCTTGCGGGTTCCATCCTCGACGAGGTACTCCGTAACGGTCCCGTCGACAGCCGTCACCATCGTCGTGATTGGACCGTAGAGCACATACCCCGCAGCTAGGAGCGCTTCTCCGGGCGCTGGCGGTTTTTCGTCGTAGATACCGATGATCGTCCCCATCCCGTTGTTGGATCTGAGATTCGAGGAGCCATCGAGTGGGTCACAGACGACGTGGTAGGTTCCGTTATCTTCGATAACCTCCTCGCGCTCCTCGCTCGCATACGAACCTACTTCGTCCAGGGCAAGCACTGCAGTTTCCAGCTGTTCGTCGGCGTAGACGTCCGCTGCGAGTTGTTGTTCCCCGCTCGGGTTGTGTCCTGCCTCGTACGAGCGTCGTGAACCCAGGATACCCTGAATGTCTGTCGATGTGTGCGCGACTGTCTCGAAGATAGTCTCGATAGGGTCGGACATGCTCGAAAAACTTATTTGTCCGCTTCCGCGAGCGCGGTGTCCACCGACGCCTCCTCGTAGATGACGTGTTCCAGAGCATCGAGGATGTAACGTGGGTTTTCGCGCTGGAAGATGTTTCGGCCAACAGCGAGTCCTGCACCGCCAGCGTCGATAACTGCCTTGACACTCTCCAGAAACTCGCGGTCACTCCGCTTGGAACCGCCGGACATGATGACTTTCGTCGGTCCGGCCATCTCGACAACGTGTTCCATCGCCTCTTTGCTACCGGGATATTTCACCTTCGCCACATCTGCACCGAGTTCGAGTGCCTGCCGGGCGGCGTACGCGATGATACTCGAGGTGGTGTCGTTTTTGACACCCTGTCCCCGGGGATACGCCCACATCACGACAGGCAGGTCGTGCGCTCGCGCGGCCTCGTGGGCCTCACGGAACTCCTCGGCCATCTCGACTTCGTGGTTCGAGCCACCGTAGAGCGTGAACCCAACTGCATCGGCACCGACCTCCGCAGCGTACTCAACCGACCAGTTGACGGCGGAGTCGTGCTCGCCCATCCAGAGGTTCGACGTCCCGTTGAGTTTTGCAAGCAACGTCACGTCGTCCTCGTAGGATGGGTAGTACGCCTCGGCGATTCCTTTCTGGACGGCGAGACTCGTCACTGCCGGGTGCGTTGCAATCTCGAACACCCGTTCAGGGTCTGCACTCTCTGGTACGTCCTCGAAGTCTACAGGACCGTGTTCCAGTCCGTGGTCGTAAGCGAGGATGAGTACCTTTCCGTCGCGTGATAGCGGTGAGTTATCGATGGGTCGCATACCTACTGTCTGATGCGCCCAGTGCGAATAAAGTTCTTTTGACACCCCGTTCTACAACTCGTATCAGTACGCGTCTTCGAGTCGGTAGGGCCAGTAATCTGCTTCGCGAAGTGCTTCTCCAACTCTCGTGTGAAAGGCTGGGAAATCCTCGAACTCAGTGTCGTCGTCGATGTGTTCGAATATCTCCTCGACACTGACGACTCGTTCGTGGTCGATGCGAACAGGTTCGTCACCGTACTCGGATACGAATGCTTCGGCAGTGAACGGAAAGTCTTCGTCTTCGTCGACTTTCTTCGCCAGTACGGCCTGTCCGTACTTGCGTCGGCCCTCGCTGCCCTCGTCCCCGTCGGGGTCGTGTGGCCAGTCCATACTCGAACATTCGAGGACCGACGCAAAAGGATTGTGATGTTGAAAACAACCTGTCTGTGCGTATCAAACAGCAACGAGTGTTATCTCCTCCCCGTCGAGTTCGACTGTCCGAACCCGCAGTTCACCATCTGATGGCCGCCACGCCGGTGATTTGTCCCGCTCTCTAAGGTTTTGTTGGGCACTCTCTGTTGCGTCACGGAGGTCGGACTCTGTTACTGAACCATACGCGTCCATGTCGAGCACTGACGATGGTGGTGTGCCCTCCAGCATCAGTCTGAGTGCATCTCGCTTTGACTCGCTTTCGATGGCATACAGTGGTGTGAGCGATCCAAATGCGACTGCTGCGTGGTCAGTCCCCCCATCGTTCCGAAGTGCAATTCGTCTCGTATCAATGCGTATCTCGTTTCCACCGTGGTCGTAGGTCGCTTCGGCGACCTGTGGACTGGCAGTAACTCTGTCGATAGTGTTGGCTGCCGCTGTTGCGTCTGGTGGTGGTTGTGACGGGAGTGATAGGGCCACTCCCGCAAGGGCGATACTGACTATCATAACCCCGATCCATACGTACCAGGCGTCGACTGGTGCCTCGAAATCCACGTTTCTCAGTCCTCAATTGCGGGATGGTCACACCCTTTCGCTGTCTCTGGGTCCACTTCACCGAGATGGGGGTATGTCGGCGAACACTCCGGATTCTCGTCGTCCCGGTCACCCACACCGACACCCGGTGGTGTTACGACCAGCAACACGGTCCGCGCGTCGAAAGCGATCTCCTCTACCGAGCCGAGTTCTCGGTGTGATCCTGCAATTTCACGCGCGACCGTCGTGTTCTCTCGAACGTACGTCAATTCTGTTGCATCAGCAGGTGTTCCCATGTTGGCTGTTGCTTCGAACCGGGCGTACTCGCCCGCGACTTCGACATCCCACGCATTGACCGTCGCCACCCACTTTCCGGGAACTGGAAGTAGCGGTAATCCCGCTGGAATCCGTGCAGCACGATGCTGTGTTCGTTCGGTGTTCCCAGCCCACTTTTCGCCGACCCGTGTTCCTATCTGTTCGCTCACATCCTCTACCCTGCTTTCGACGAGATCCTCGGTTGCGTTACCGAGTGCACCCTGTATTGCCGTGTCGAGTTCCTCAGCCGCTGTGGCATTACCGACAGTGACTGATATTGCACTGGCAGTGGATACCGCCGGACGAACCGCCGAATTGATCAACTCCTCCCACTGGTCACTGTGATACTCGCCCGCAAACTCGTCGTGGTTGTAGTACTGCGAGTCCTCAAGTGCGTGTGTGACGTTTTCGACGATATACTCGGTGGCGTTCCCGTCACCAATTTTCAGCGCGGTCGTTGCTGGGTCGTACGACTCGAGTGTCTCTTCGACAGCCGATTCGATGCTGTCTGTTGCCTGTTCGACCAGTGCTTTCAGACCCTCATCGATGTCGTGACAGTCGTCCCAGCCGGGATATCTGTCGTGTTCGAACGACTGGTCGTACACCACACAGGCTGCCTCGGGTGCTGGATACAGCGTTGCAACGATCTGTTTCGTCAAGTTCGTCTCGAACGCGTCAATCGCGTGGTCGACGTTGGCTCTGAACTCGTCGATATCGTTTTCGTCCAGTTGCTGGCCGTCGAGATACGTATCGTTTCTCTCCTGGTTTTCCGCCTCTTTCTGTGCCGCTGTTGCGAGTTCGGCGGCTGCAAGCACGTCTCCAGCCATCCGAAACGTTATTTCTGCGTCGGGGTTCGCGCTCAGAAACGGAACGATCTCCAGTGCCCGCTCAACCATCCCGGTGATAACCTCATCGTAGGGCATATCGACGAAGTTCGTGTTCTTCGTCCTGAGCGGGGCGAACTCGGTGTCGTGCTCAACAGGTGGAATTCGCTCGGAGGTGACTGTGTCTTCGGAGACCAGGTACGTCGGCGAACCCGACACCTCGTAGGAGACATTGTCGGTCAACGTTGGTGACTCGAACGCGTCTGGTTCTGACTCCTCTTCGCGGATTCCCTGTGTGAGGAACTCGGTTGCATCCCCAAGAGAGTCGTCGACAGAACTCACTCGGTCTTCGAGTTCCCCGACGCCGCTATCGTGTGCGTCTTCGAGCGTTTCCAGATGCTCGAGAACCGTAAGATAGTACATGTAACGCGCTTCGTACAGCGCTTTCTCTCCCACGTTCTCGTACTCGTGGGTAGCAGGCTCGTCGATGTACTTCTCTTTCACCTGAGCTTCGAGTTCGTCTCGCAACTGGCTCACCGGATTGTCACTCACCAGTTCGTGACGCTCGAACTCTAGCTCGACCGCTGCTGTTGCCTCCTGAAGGGTGGCGATATCGTCTGCCATCTCCGCTTTGAGTTTGAATCCACCGAGGAGGAGGTCGTAATCGAGAGCGACCCGCTGTGTCGTCTCGAATGCGTCCTCACTGGGGACGTTGCGTTCGTAATCCGTCTTTTTAAGCTGATGTTCGAGCCACTGCTCGTGACTTGCTCTGGATACTCCACCGAGTATCACCTCGGTGACTTCCTCCTCTGCGCCATCGTAGTTGTTGAACAACCCCCACTCGTCGGGTCCTGGACTGTACTCGTACTCAGGGTCAACCTCACTCAGGGGATTCACTCCGCCTATCATCGCACCGGGAGCGGTCTCTTTCTCACCGACCACTGTTGTAACTTCTATCGCGTAATCGTCGGAGTCAGTCTGCTCTTTCGTGCCGTTACCGTTCAGTTCGTAGCACGTTCGCTCTGCAGTTACGTCGACGCTGATTTCCGAATCGTATTGGTAATAGCGCTCGTTCTCGTAGCCAATCTCCTCGCGTTCAGTCGTGACGACCCCTGTCGAGCTGTCTCTCGATATCGCACCCGGGGTATATCCTGGGTCACAGGACACGTCGAGCGAGAGTGTGTCGTCAGTCGTGTCTGCCGTGACGGATCCTTCGATGGTGAATACGTTCTGGATTGCGTTGGCAAAGGAGTACTGGTAGTCCGGGTCGGCCATCTCCACCAGCGGAACGTACGCGGTGTCTCCTACCTCCAGCGTCTCTGTTTCCTGCATCAGGTCGGTCCCACCTATCAGCTCCATGACGTCCGGTGACTGTGGGTGCTGTTCGATGTACTGGTCGAGTGTCAAGTGTACCGAACTGCAGAGTCTGTCGGCCGCGCCCTCAGGAACCTCGACGGTGTACGATTCGTTGTACGCGAACTCGCGCGTTTCATCGTCGTAACTCAATCCGGCGTACTCCATCCCATCCCGGTCGCTCATGTACTCGTCAAACATCGCCTCGCCATCCTTCAGTGCCATACACGTCCAGCCCAGACGAGTTGCGTCGCGAAGGTTCGGGTCTGCATCCCCGAACACGTCCTGCTGTGTTCGATAGAGCGCTGCGTTCGCCGAGGGTTCGACGTGCCTGTTTGCCAGCACTTCCGCGACAGGAGCACGGTAGTTCTGCGCCCAGCCACGAGCCCATCCGATGGCGTAGGTCCGGGCGTTGAACCGCTGTGTGAACCCCCGTTCGGTTATTTCGGCGTCGTCGATAGCATACTGATACTGCTCGACCCGGTCGTGCAGTTGCATAATCGGTGTCGCAACTGTCACCTCCACGCTCGTCTCGTACTCGTCGATGACGTCATCACGATGAGTTGCGGTGATCGTAAGGTTGTCGAGTGTGACGGTGAGATTCGTTTTCTCGCTGTGAAGTGAGACACGTTCAATTGCCTCCTCGAGTTCGCTCGCGTCGTCCACAGCTGGCACTGTGACGTTCGTCTCGATATCCCCTCTATGCTGACCAGCGAGTCCCAGGTCGGATTTTACTTCGAGGTAGATGAGTGCTCGAAGATAGTTCTCGAACGGGTCCCCCCGACCACTCTCGTTGAGAACGTCACCCCACTCGGTGTCCGCGGGTGCGGTCAACGGCTGTGTAGCCGCTGCTTTCGTTGCACGCTGAGTGGCATCTCGAACTGTCGACTGCATCGCCGACTCAGTCATCTCCACTGCGAGAGTCGCGTCGACTGTGGGTTCAGGGTCAGCCCTCGTCTCCATGTACCCGACGAACATCACGCTCGAAAGCAACAGCAAAACGCCGACAACGGCGAGCGGAACCATCGCCCGGTTACCGTTCAACAAACGATGGAGGCTTTCAGATGGTGGTTGTGTCTCAGTCATGTCCAGGTTCGAACTGTGAGTGTTACTTCCGACACTGAGACAGACTCCAGCGCTTCTTCGGGATTGTCGTAGACATCTCCGTGAAGCATCTCGAGTTGGTCCACCAGCACGGTTGCAAGGTGGTCACTCAGGTACTCGTTGGCGGCCGACGCGTTCGCCTCAGAGGGGGTGAGCCACTGCTCGATGTCGTCGCTATGACCAACCAGCACGGTCGCAAGACGGTTGTACCGATACGTTGTGAGGAGGTAGTCAAGCCCACTGCTTTCGAGTGCCCGCTGTGATTCGAGTTCGGGAAGATATCCTTCAACTGTTGCGTCTGCAACGGCTTTCGCAACGGGACGATAGTCCGTCTCGTTGTTCCTCTCACCCAACACGCTCGCATCTACGTTGGGAAAACCACTGGCGACGGTGACTGTCGTGGTGCTCACGTCGGCGTCGTGCGGTGGCGTTTGTCCTATCTCGACCACGCCTTCGACATCCACACCGTTGAGCGGTGTCCAGTATGCCGAGATCTGTGTGTCGAACTGTGAGGCGACGAGAGCGGCCTGCAGCTGTTCGTCGAGCACTGCTTCGTAGTCCTCGCCTTCCCTGGAAACTGTCTCTCCAGCGATAGCGACGTTCGCCACCGCGACATCTGCAATCTGTGTCCCGATGGGCCCGTGTGAAATGCGTTCTAGCTGGTCTCCCTCGTAGGGGCTGTAGTAGCTGTAGTGCTCGTCGAGGTGTGCAACGGCATCGCTCAGGTTGTACGTCGTGTTCATCGTCGATGCCGTGACTGTCTGCGCCGTCTGTTTGGATTCGACTGGGTCATGTTTCCTGTCGTCGCCTTCAACAAACACGACCAGTACTCCCATCGCTGCCACAATGAGAACGATTGCGAGCGTCGCGTCTGCCACAGTGCTGATTGCCCGGTCCACATCATTCATCCCAGACCACCACCGTGAGCTTCCCGGGACGGACGTCTCCGTCACGGTGCTGTACCGGAATCGGGCGCTCGAATGACCCGGCTCCGGGCGCTGGTCCGTCGTCGAGTGCTGTCGCATCGCCAGTCTCGTCGAACTGCGCTCGGCTGGGTTCTGCATCAGGCCCGGCGTAGGTCACGTTGAGACGGACGTGATACCCCTGTGGGAGGTCCTCGGCTGCGAGTTCGCTTTCGAGGGACGTGTTCGAGGCGTACACTCCGTCTTCGCTCACCACGTGCCATACGCGTTCGTTCGTCACTTCCGCCAGTTCTCTGTCTGTCCCCATGTCGGGAACGAGCCCCGTCAGGAATCCCGCGTACACCGATACCGCGAGGCAGATGGCTGTGACAGCAACAAGCGCCCCCAGCGGCTCTGTCTGCCCTCGCTTCAACCGACAGTGTTGGTACATTGCTGCTCTCCCGACGTACTGCCCAACTTTTCGTATATAAATTCGAGGTCTGTTTACCCGACAGTGACCGCGACCACCAGACTGTGGTCTCTGTCGTGGACGAGTTCGAGTCTCAGCGTGTGGACACCAGTCGCTCTGCTCAGGTCGATATGCTGGTGTTCAGATGCCGCGTTCACGAGAGGTGCGTGAATGGTGCTCGCTCGTTCGTGCTGTCCGTCGAAGCTGTAACGAACTTGGGTGTAGTTCGTGTCATTCATCGGTTCGAGCACCAGCGTGTCGACCGATTTCGAGGCGAATTCCTCAGTCGGGAGCTGTACATCGACGGTTCGGCGTGGTGGTTCCTGCTCGCCGGGAACTGGGTCGTCGTTTTCTACGAGCGAAACTGCCGCGCTCTCGAGTTTCGTGAGTTCGCCGTCGAGCTGTGTTTCGGCCCGTACTGTCGACCCGTGTTCGACAGCGACGAACGCGATTGCAAATATGGCGCTCGTCAACAATACTGCAATGACGTATCGAATCATGTCTCTGTCCCGGAGTCGTACATATCCCTTTCTCTCTGCATTTCAGTACATAAACGCGGACACGGGTGTTCATATACCATCACGGAGCAAGCTCGCGAGTAGCATGACGTTCGTCATCGGGCGAGGGGAGGACTGCGGTGAAAGATCGCCGGAGACTCATGAGAACGTGAACAAAAAACCCACAGGGAGACTCGGTCGGTACCGGGCGCTCGATGGAAGCGACGGAGCGCCGCTGTATTTCGACCTCGACGGGCCTCACGCCGTGCTCATCGTTGGCAAACGAGGGTACGGTAAATCGTTCACACTGGGCGTCATTGCGGAGGAACTCGCACGGACTTCTGGTGTTGCCCCTGTCGTCATCGACCCGATGGGGGTGTTTACGACGCTCGCCAGAGACAGTGTGGGGGGCCCGGTACCCGCGACTGTCATCGACTCCCCTGCAATCGAGCCGAACTCTCTCGACCCGCGGTCCTGGTGT
>PUMG01000163.1 GCA_003551265.1 Halovenus sp. | reverse complement strand
GGGAGTACCGAACCCTTCGTAGGCAGTCTGAATCACGGCTTCGCCGTCTATTGCCATTCGAAGTGCGCGTCGTACCCGGTTATCACCGAGCGGCTCAATGTCGTGATTGAGCGCGTTGAACAGGAAAAACGGCGACGCCCTGGTATCGGTGACAATCTCATCGTTATCTTCGAATTCGACGAGCTGTGAAGCACTGACGAACGGGTCGAGGTGCAGTTCGCCAGTGTTCAACCGCGCAGCGCGTGTGCTCGATTCGGGCAAGATGTCGATTGCAACCTGCTCGAAGTGGGGCAACCCCTCCTCGTGATAGTTGTCGTACCGTTCGAGTACCAGCTGGTCACCTTCGGCCCACTCGGCGATTTTGTAGGGACCACTCCCGTGAGAACCTCCTTCAGTCGCGTAGCTGTCGGGCCCCATCTCTTCACGAACGTTTGGGTTGCCGAGTGTCATGTAATAGGCGACGTACTCCTCTAGCGGAGCCCAGATGTCTTCGAGATGGAAGTTGAGTGTCGAGTCATTATCCACCGAGGCCCGTTCGAGACCCCCGGGGACAAACGTCTGTTGCCCCTGTGCAGACTCCGTCTCCGGGTCGAGCCAGTAGTTCACCTCGTCGGCGAGTATGTTGGCGTCGACCGTATCGCCGTTCTGGAACTCGACACCGTCACGGATCTGGAACTGAACGAGAGTTTCACCGTCTTCTTCGAGCCACTCCCAGTCCTCTGCGAGGTCACCTGTGATGTACTCTTGCCCTTCGTCTTCGTCCCAGGCCACCTTCAAAAGCGAGTTGTACGTCAGAAACTTCCAGGCGTGCCCAGTCGTCTGGGTGATATCCCGTGGGTCGAGCGTTTCGAACGTCGCTTCCGATGTGTAGCGGAGCGTGTCTGGTGAGTCTAGGTCGGCATCACCATCGTCAGTATCGTCTGCCACGGGGTCAGTATCATCAGCATCATCGTCATCACCATCATCCCCGAGACACCCGGCAACCAGTGCAACACCTGCCAATCCGCCGTATCGCAGTATGGAACGGCGGTCCGCGGTCTGTTGGACCATAACAAGGCAGTTGTCGTCATAGTATATATTAGTTGCGGCTAGATGACGCAGTTTCGCCGGATAGTCCGCTTCGACGATACCCACATCCCCCCAGCAGTTCATCGCAGTCGTGATTTACACATCGCACTGGTTCTCGAACCGACCGACTGGTGTCCCGGATTCAGCGTTGACTTACCGCGAACCAGATTCAACCGAGTGCGCCTCCGAACCAGATTCAACCGAGTGCGCTCCCGAGTCGACTAGGGACGTTCGAACGGTGGTCTCAGCCGGTGACTAGCAACGACGAAAAGTATTTCTTCGGGTACCGTATTGTACCATCACAGCACATGAAACGACAGCAAGCACACCGTTCTGGAGACGGTCGTATCGAGAGCCATCCACTGCGACAGACGCAAACCGGAAGGGCTGAACAGTGAGTGGTGTCATCGAGCGACTCGTCGGGGACCTGGAACGTCTCGGCGTCGAGTACGTCTTCGGCTATCCCGGTGGACGTGTTATCGAGTTCATCGAGGAGGTCTCTGCTTCCGAGGAGATAACGTTCGTCCGTGCTCGTGACGAGCGGGAAGCGAGCTTCATGGCGGAGGCGTACGGCCGCGTTCACGGGCGGCCAGCAGTGCTTACCGGACAGGGTCCGTGGATTGGGTCCACAGGCGCACAGGGAATTATGGAGGCACACTTCGGCTCGTCGCCACTCGTGGTTATCACGGACGCATCCGAGCGAGGTGATTACGCACCGCTGTCACCGTATCAACAGTCGCGGGGTGACTACGGTGGGATGTCACTCCCCAAGATATTCGATTCGTTCACGAAGGAGTGGTGGTACGCCAACTCTGCAGCCGACGCCATCAGGTGCACTCAACTTGCGTTCAAACACACGACGGCTGGACGGCCGGGACCGACAGCGGTTATTCTCGACGGCGACGCCGTAAGCAGTAACGTCCCGGAGGAGCTGGTTCCACAGCTGTGGGACCCAGTTGCGCAAACGCGGAACTGGCAGGCTCGTCCTCTGGAGAGAGACATCGAGGCCGCCGTCGAGGCACTCACCAACGCTAAGCGACCAGTTATCATTGCAGGTAACGGTGTGCACGCCAGCCGTGCACATGACGAGCTTCGTGAGGTTGCGGAGCTGTACGACTGTGTGGTGACAACATCTTACCTCGGGAAGTCGGCGCTTGCGGAGACACACCCGCTTGCAGGGGGCGTCATCGGTGCCTTCGGACAGGAAGGCGCGAACCAGGCCGTCAGTGAAGCCGACGTCCTGTTGATTGTCGGCTGTCGCATGAATCCCAACGACACAAACTGGGGCTCACCGGCGTTCATCCGTCCCGACGAGCAACACCTCATCCACGCAGATATCGATTCAAGAAACGCTGGCTGGGTCTATCCCGCAGACGTGGGACTCATCGGCGACGCGAAAGCGACGCTCCAACTGCTCTACGAACGTGGAACAAAGCAGCAGACGGGTGCGAGCGAACGAGCCGCGGCAGCGAAAGCGTCGTTCGAGCCTGAACCAGCCGATGGCGACGACATCGTCCCGGCACAGGTCGTCAAAGCGCTCGAAGCAGTCGTGGACGAAGAGACGTACATCTGCTCCGATGCGGGCAACAACCGGATGTGGCTGTTCAATTACTTTGCCTCGAAGTCACCACGGAGCTTCTTCGGTCCCGGAGGACTCGGCGTGATGGGCTGGTCGGCACCTGCGGCGGTCGCCCTCTCGATAACGACGGAGACAGATGTCGTCAGTGTCGCTGGAGACGGCGGCTTTGCAATGACGATGACTGCTGTCGAAACGGCAGTCGAGTGGGACGTTGCGCCGACGTTCGTGGTTCTCAACGACGCTGGACTGGGTTCGGTTCGTGACTTCGAATCGTCTCACGGGAGCATCGACGGCGTGCGGTTCGACAGATTCGACTTCGCAGAGACTGCCCGCACGTTCGGCGCCAACGGCATCTCTGTCGAGGAGCCCACAGCGCTCGAATCGGCACTCACGGAGGCCATCGAAAACGAGACGGCCACCGTCGTCAACGTCGATATTGCAGGTGAACACGATGTCTTCGGAGACAGTGGTATCCAGTCGTCGTTCTACGCCGAGATGTCCGGGGGATTGCACGAGTAGCCGGTCGTACATCTGTTCTGTCTCGGTCGAACCGAAAAAAGTCGAGTGATGACTCCGCTACGGTGGCACGACTCGACTGTGGCGCGTGATCTTATTCGAAGACGGCGTCAGAGTCCATACGTACGACTCTGTCGTTCATATCGTCGTAGACGAACGCGGCCGGGAACTCCCGGTGGTCGTACACGCCCTCAGTCTGGCCCACGAGTTGCTCGACGCGGGGAACGCGTGGTCGGTGAAGCACACCGATGTGGGTGTGTGGTTCGTCACCGACAACCTCGACCTTGTTTTCCGCGCCGGCCGGGAGGTAAATGATGTCGCCCGGTCCGCCTTCGATAGACTGTTTGTTCCCGTCGTTGTCCTTGTAGTGCCAGACACACCGTCCTTCCGTATTGATAAGGATCTGGTACATCTCCGGGCTGTGGTTGTGCCACGGGATGACGTCACCAGGGCTCCCGGTCGTCCACGTGATAATGTTGTCGTTCGTGAGTATCGGTGCTCGAATGACTTGTGCACCGACGTCCTCGTCATCCATGTCGCCGGACTCGTCGATGACGGGTGCTTTATCAACTGACACTCGGTATGCTTTCTGCTCTGGCAGCGCAGAGTGGTCAATCTCTACCATGTGCCCCATGATTTGAGCCACCTATATATAACCTTGCTGCTAAATCCTCACTCGTCGACAAAAACGAAGAATACTGTTGCCGTTCCGGTTGTCGTGTCCTCCCGGAGCCTCAACTAATCAGGGAAGGTCCGATGGAACTGTTCACCATGGCTCGGTCAGCTGTGCTCTCACGCTACTCAGTCGAGACTGCATCCTCGTCCATGTGTCGGACTTCGTCGTTGTCGGTGTCAATCCGTAAGCCGACGATGGAGTCGGACAGCTCCCAGGGGTCGTATGTGTTCTCGGCGTCGCCGACGAGCTGTTCCACCCGGGGAATCGGGACCTTCGGGTAGATCCCGATGTGGGTGTGAGAGTCCTCACCGACAACCTCAACTTTGTTCTCGGCCCCACCCGGCAGATATACGATGTCTCCCGGCTCTGCGTGTATCGACTGTTCCTCTCCGTCGTTGTCTTTGTAGTACCAGATACACTCTCCTTCGAGAGTGATGAGAACCTGGTACAGACTCGGCATGTGCGTATGCCACGGGATGATGTCCCCTGGTTCACCGGTCGTGTAGGTCACGTGGAAGTCATTCGTGATGACTGTTTCGCGTATCTCCTGGTTGCTCTCCTCGTCGTCGAGTGCCCCGGGTTCAGTTATTACAGGACAGTCATCTGGTTTGATTTTGTACGCCTGCTGCTCAGGCAAGACACTGTAGTCTTTCTCGCTTACCATGCAGTTTGTGAATCTGAGTGTTCTGTAATAAAGGTTTGTACCACGCTGGCTCTCTCAATTGCACTGTCGCTCTCAACGGTTAGAGTGCAAGACGCAGCGACAGTCACCGCCGTCGTATCGAACGCGAGTATATAAAACACCGTTATATTGCGGTGTTACCGAAGCGCCTTTGAGCATATATATGATATTAGGTTTTTGAATCTATTCGTAAGAATCTGAATCTGTCTATTCTTGTCCGACCCTGGCGACTTTTTTGGAGAGATACAACCAATTAGACAGACATACACAAACATATGTAAAATTTCTCTTTGACCGAATTCTTGCCACCTGTTCACACAGTACATTGAATAAATTGGGGCGGGGTAGTCGGAAATTTACTTCTATCATAATACTTCATGACACTCACCAGTATTACCGAAAGGTCCACACGTTTCGTTTCGGTGTGAGCGAAATGTTCATACGTTCTTGGCCAGTACCAGTGTCCATGAACGACAACCGCCGGACGGTGAAATCAGACGAGACGTTGTTCAATATCCTCCGGGTCGTCAGGGACCACAATGGGATTCGCCTCACCGAAATCGCCGAGGAAGTCGGCCTCGCTAACAGCACCGTTCATTCACACCTCCTCACACTGCAGGAAGCGGGGTTTGTGGACAAGACAGGGAGTGGTTATCGGCTTGGGCTCCGGTTTCTGGAGTACGGAACGGTTGCCCAGAAGCAACGTGAGCTGTACGTCGTCGGCAAAGACCTGGTTGATGAGATTGCAAACGAGACGAACGAGAAGGGATGGTGCATCGTCGAGGAGAACGGCCAGGCAGTGTACATCCACGCGTCACACGGCGACCGTTCGATAAAGACCTACACGAATATCGGGCATCGAACGGGGCTGCACCACCTGGCAGCCGGGAAAGTCATCCTGGCGAACCTTCCCGAAGAGCGTGTTGAGGAGATTATCGACGCACATGGACTCCAGCGTCACACCGAACACACAATCACATCACGAGACGAACTCATGGCGGAACTCGAATCCGTCCGTGAGCAAGGCGTCGCGTACAATCTGGAGGAGTCTGTCCTTGGCTTACACGCAATCGGTGCACCGGTGATCGACGACGAGACCGTCCACGGTGCAATCAGCATCTCCGGCCCTGCAAACCGGTTGTCCAGAGAGCGACTCGAAACGGA
Source organism: Halovenus sp. (assembly GCA_003551265.1). Classification (GTDB taxonomy): domain Archaea; phylum Halobacteriota; class Halobacteria; order Halobacteriales; family Haloarculaceae; genus Halovenus. Next base: position 3,610 of record PUMG01000163.1, on the reverse strand, counting down.
ACTGCGAGAGACGATTCGAGGGTTCGCAAACGAACTTGAGATTAACATCCGGGCAAACCGTGACAAAGCACCGCTGTTCGAACAAGAGAAGGCCTGACAGCGTCCACCGATACAGTGTGATATCCATAACAGAGTTAATTTTGTTATGCTGCTGTGGCGAGTGAATCAAACTCGTCGATGTTATCGTGTGATTGATATCATCGTGGAGTGCACCCACGAGATCAGACAGATGAATAATCGAGCAGACGATAGCTAAAAGCAAGAAAGCTTCTGAAAGTTACACACTGATTTAAAAATGAAAGATTTACGTTTTTTTGTGTAAAATTACACATATATTACATTTCGAGTTGTAGTGTGTGGCCGAGGACGAATCTCGAATTCGCCTCTTCAAACGCTTCTCAGGAAGGTTCCTGTGGCTGTAGAGATGCTTTCCTGCCAGGCAGTTTCAGTTACACACCCGTACATGACTCTGTAACGCGTCGCGACCGCGGGTGTAGCGTCTCCACTGATAGAACAGACCTCTACGAGAGGGGGTTGAATGGATTACCATCGGCTGTATACGTGTCTCAATTGCTCGGGACAGCGGACTCTCCTCTGGCGGGTCTTTCGAGAATTCCTCTTCGAAGCGCAGCGACGCCACGCTGGATGAAAGAGGCACAACCGGCACGCACCTGTGCGCGATACGAGAACAGCAGCTCACACACGGCACGCTTCAGGGAACATATCATCTAAATGAACTAATAATATATCTTAGTATTTATCGATTTGTACATACTTAGTTTTCAAGAGTTATCTGTACTTTGCAGATGTGTCGAGACGTATCTTCACCAACAGCTTCAGATCATCGTCTAAAAGTGACAGTCGACCCGTATTAATTCGTCAGTCGGCCTGTCCGGACGGAGGTGTATCGATGAACCGGTCGAGTCCCTCGATATCGGGAACGCTCTCGTGTGGGCGGTCGACGACGATGTTGCCTGCGCGCTGACGAGTAATTCCGGGAATTGCCGTGAGTTCGTCCATCGAGGCGTCGTTGACGTCGAGCGGATAGGGGACACCTGTCACCGAGCGGTAGCCGTGGTCCGTCACCACCACATCGATGACCGCACTGAGTACCTGTTCACCGGGTACCGCCACGAGCAAGGGGTACGTCCCGAGCTGTCGACCGAACGTTCTGCCGTCCTGATGGTACTCCAGATGGACGTTCTCCAGCACGGTTCCCGCCGGGGCGACGCGCTGGAGCATCGGATTGTCTATCTCCTCGCGCACCTCGCGTTTGTAGCGTTTGAACAGCCTGCTGTGGTCGTGTGCAATCGCCGCACCTGTCTCGGACATCTCTGTCCCTGCGAAGGCCATCACCTGCCGGATGTTTATCCGCCGGAGCATCAGCCCTTCGTCGTACACGCGCTGGAGGAACCGCTTGTTGTGCTCGAACGTCTCCCGACGCTCGCCTTCTAACCCGTGGACGAGGTTGATACCGGGGAGCAGTTTTGGCAAACGAGGGACGTCTGCCTCCCCTTCGGCCGTCGGGTCGTCCGGCCCGCCGGGTCGCCATCCTGCTTCCTCGTTGACTATCTTCACGGCTCGGAAGCACTCCTCGGCGGTGACGTTGAGGTTGTTGGCTTCCTGTACCACAGGGTCGGCAGATTCCAGGCCGAAGGCGGCCGTGTCGCCGGGTGTGTTGTGTTCGGCGATGATACGAATCGCCTCGCGGGATTTCTCCGGCCACCTGACGATGGTGATGGGGTTCATGTTGTCGAGGTGGAGCGTCCCGAGGTCGGGAGCTGCCTCGTGGATACCGCCGTACAATTCCACAAGCGCGTCCGGGTTCGGTGCCTCGCCGTCACCGCCGTAGGCGAGGATATCGGCCTGTCGCCCGAGTCGGAAGTGCTCGACTCCACAGTCGGCCAGCGCAGCGACTTCCGCAACCACCGACTCCGGCGTTCTGAAACTCGGGTTCGCACCGTAGAGTGGCTCCGTACAGAACGAACACCGGTAGGGACACCCACGCGACGTCTCCAGTTCCGCGATGAGATACTCCGGGTGGTTCGGATGGTGTTCGACGACGAACGCACCCTTTCGGGCCCAGCGCGTAATCTCGTCGTTGTCACGCATCCGGTCGCCGAAACCCTCCATTCCCCCATGAACGAGGTCGTAGGCCGCAGCCTCGACGTCGCCCTTGGCAACGAAGTCGTAGTCGAGGTCGTCACGCGCCGTCTCTGTCGCACCCACGTTCTCTTCGCCCACACCAAAACGGACCGGCCCGCCCAGCAGCGTCGTTCCCTCGGCTGTCCAGCCGATACGTCGGACCTCGTCCGGTTCTGCGGGTGTCCCTCCCACGTACTTTCCGGGGACGGTCATTCCGCCAACGTAGACCACGAGGTCGGCGGATTCGACGTCGAGCCAGCGTTCACGCTCGTCTCTGAGGGCGTCTATCGTGTGGTACGTAATCGCGTTTCGCTCGACGCCAGCGTCGACGAGTGCACCCGCGACGTAGCGTGGATACGTCGAGATGTACGGCGGAACACCGAAGTGCGCAGGCTCGTCGACGTAGCCGTCGACGACTGCCACGGAGAGGTCTGCTGGTGCTCGCATTGAATCTGGATAACCACTGAACGGTGAAAACGGTGTCTACTGCTGACCGGCGCACATTCAGGCAGGGTTCACACAGGAGTGACGACCTCTCGGCAGTGTGGGCAGTCTGCGTACATATCGGGTCCGTCGGCAGTCTCGTATGCGATCAGAACGTCGTGCTCGGTAATGGAGCCATCACAGGATGGGCACGTTCCGAGCGAGGAGGTGTGTTGTGCTGGCATGTATCGTGTATGATAAGGGGGTGAAGAGCGTGTGACACTCTTCTCGAGAGCGAGGGGAGACGCCCTCTACCTGAACGAACGTCGTCTTCGGATAAATAACCGACCCAGCCGGAGTGAAAGTGAAAGTGCCAGACGGAGCCGAGGTGCCCTGGTGCTCATCACGGGAGAGCTGTCCCGTTCTTTGTCGGAGTATCAGTACCGAATTTTTGTGAGGTACCGAAGCTTCAACGCCACGAATATCCGTTTGAAACAGCGTTTTCTCCGCTGTCCAGGCGCTGGAGCGGGATGGCTTCAACCCCACGAGGCTCCGTCTGAAACTATTCGAGTTTTCACTGCTCTGCTCGGTACTGTTTTGCCCACTCACCGTACTCGTTCTCCCAGTACTCGTCCCCGAACACCTCCCGATACGCAACCTCGAACGCATCGAGATCCTCGTGACCCTCATCGACTGCCTCTCGATGAGCCTCCCGTAGCTCTGGATTTGCTACCAGAGCGTTATGCATCCCACTCAGACGGGTACGCTGAGGGCGTCGACGGGAGATGTCGTGGTCTTTCATCTCGGTTTTTCGTTCAGTCATTTCTTCTCACATTAATATGTCGTTACTCTGGGAACTTAGTTATCGCGGTCAAAGCGTATTGCTTCAACCCCACGAGGGTCCGTCTGAAACCCGGAAGCACCGCCGACGCCGACGCCGGATATGGACGCTTCAACCCCACGAGGCTCCGTCTGAAACGCGGCTGGTGCAGCTCGTCGAGTTGTTCCTCTGAATCGCTTCAACCCCACGAGGGTCCGTCTG
>PUMG01000230.1 GCA_003551265.1 Halovenus sp. | reverse complement strand
GGTCTGGACGTCGCCCCAGTCGGGTTCGTCGCCCTCGAACTCCTCGGCGTACATGACCGCAGTGCCGGGGTCGACGAGGTCGTCGTACGATTCCCACTCGTCCGGGACCTCGGCATCGTCGCCAATTGCGAGTTTCAGCGGGTAGGTAACCCAGTGCCAGCGCTGTGCCCCGCCTCCGTGAACGCCTGGAGAGATTGTATATATCTCGCCTTCTTCGATGTCTTTCTCGGTGATGAACTCCGTCTCACGCTCTTTGAACATCTCGATCGTCCACGTGCCGTCTACCCAGCCACCGCGGCACTTCCAGAGGCCGCCCGGCCCTTCGACCTCGTCTGGGAAGAGGTGACGCCGTGGGACCGCTGCTCCGTCGAACTCGGCCACATCGGGGTCGAACTCGACGACAGTCTGGTCGATATCCGGGGGCCACGCGTCTGCATCCCGGTCCGGGTCGCGGTGAATCGCCGCGTGTATGTCGTCAGTGGTTATCTGCCCGTCGTAGATCTCATCCAGCTGGAGTGCGCCGTTCTCGACGAGCTCAGGGTCGAACATGTACTGTGGTCGGCCGTCCTCGTCGAGACCGATGCTACTGCGAACACGAGTCGACTCGTGTTCCACAGGACCCCACACGTCGGGGTCGAGTGCACCGTGACGGTGGTCGAGGATGGTGTGGACGGTCGCGTACCCCGCAGGCAGCCCGCGGTGACAGCGAATCATCGGCATATCGATGAACTCTCCGTTTTCGAGCATCTGCTCGAGTTCGCTCAGGTCTTTGACGTCGTCCCAGTCGTTCTCCCACCAGTCACCGTTACGCGACTGTGGGATGTACTTTCTGACGTCATCGTTTTCGAGGAAGTCACCGTGGTGTGGGTGGGCTTCAACCTCGTCAGCGGGAGCGGCCGCCGGGAGTGTCCGAGTTCCCTCGTGAATCGTGAGCCAGCCACCGTACTGTTCGAATCCCTCGACGGATCCGTCGTCTATCATCACGGCGAGGCGGTCTTCAGTGAACCCTTCGAAGATATCACCGATTCCGTAGTCCGGATCAGCAGCGCCAGGATTCGGCCCACTGTACCGACTCCACTCGTCACTGTCTTCGTCGTAGACGAGCAGGTCGTGGAACCAGCCGTTCGGGACATCCCAGTCCCACTCGAATCGCATCCAGATTTCGTCCTCGTCGTATGCGAACTGCATATTGAGGTCCTTCGCGAGGTCTTTCATGACCCAGTCGGGCGTCATGAAATCTATCTGGGTGTAGTCGGGTGAACCGATACGAACGGTCACCTCGGCGGTGTCGTTCTCGCTCTCCAGCAACACGTCGTGTGTTCCGCCCGATGGAGCAGAGTCGACTGTCCCCGCGAGTTCTGCGCTCTCGCCAGCGCCGAGTTCGAACTCCTGTGAGTCGACATCATCGCCGTCGACCGACAGCGTCACTGTCTTGCTCGCTGTATCCTCACCGGTGTTCTCGACGGTTCCTGCGACATCCAGTTCACCAGTGTAGTGTGGCTCTTCTTCGACATCGAGTTCGACGGCGAAAAACGCAGGCTCTGGCTCTTCGGCCACGGTGACTGTCCCCGTCGCTTCGTCGTCGTCAGTGTAGAAGCCGAACTCGTAGTCTCCGAGTTCATCGGGTGCGGTCATCGTGTACGTCATGCCGTCTTCCTCCCCACCAGTCAGTGTAACACTTCTCGACGTCATCGTCTCGCCGTCCAGACGGAACTCGACGTTCTGGCTGGCTTCTTCCTCACCAGTGTTAGTTATCGTTGCCGATACGTCCAGTTCTTCTCCCGCGGCGACTTCCACTGCAGATGGACTCAGGTTGCTGAGTTCGAAAAAGGCCTCCTCCTCCTCGTCATCATCGCTCCCCAGTCCGAGACAGCCTGCAACCGCAAGCGTGCTTCCGCCAGCCATCGCCTGTAGCAGGCGACGACGGTGCTGCTCTGACGTCCCCGGAGGAAACACCGGTGTTCCCTTGAACTGTTCCGCAGAGTCTGTGGTGTTACTCACACCTTCATCTTTCTCTGTTGCCATGGCGCTTCAGTCTACCAACTCGATTCGTATAATCCTGTATCTGTATTATGAATCTATTTATATGCCAGATAACCGCAGTCTCCGTGTGAGCGGGCGAGAGCTGTCGCCCCCTCCTGCCACCCGTTATATAAATGCCTGTATATTGTGGGTAAACGTCGATGCACACTGGGTCTGTAGGAGAACTCGTGAGCGTGAATGACGGGTAACAATACATCGGGGTTGTATTTCGACGAGGAGTGGGAGTCGGATGCAGAGGACAGACTCTCAGTCGTCGATTACGACACCGAGCTGGGAAAGAAACTTGGCCGTGACGCACAGCGATTGGCGGCCGGTGAGATCTCCCAGACCGAGTTCCACGAGAAGTATCACGAAGACGTCGTCGACGAGTTCGGTGTCGACGAACGTGCAACAATCGGGCCGACACCGGAGGAGTTCGGATACGACACCGACACAGCACCTGGGGGCGACGGTGACGGCGGAGGTGGGCCACTTCCCGGCGTTCCCGACGACGGGGACCACAGCCGACGGTCAGTGCTGAAGACTGCGGGTGTGCTTGGTGCTGCGGCCGTCGGTCTGAACGGCGTCGCGGGTGCAGCGGAGACACTCGCTGACGAGAACGAAGACGAAGAGGAGGTCGAAGACCTCCAGTGGGGAATGGCAATCAATCAGAACAACTGTATCGCCTGTCTGAACTGTGTCGAAGCCTGCAACGAGGAGAACAACAACACACCGGACGCGCTGTGGATGTTCGTCCACCGCTACGTCGAAGACGACTACACCGAAGACGAGGAGTATCTGACGCGACCCTGTCAACACTGCTCTGATGCGCCCTGTACAGCCGCCTGTCCTGTTGCCTCCCGACACACCCGCGAGGAGGACGGCATCGTTCTCACCGACTACGAGACCTGCATCGGCTGTCGCTACTGCGAAATTGCCTGTCCCTACGGTGTCAACTACCTCCAGTGGGCCACTCCCGAGGAGAAAGCCGAGTTCAAATCGTCGGGCATCCCACTCGACGAGAACGGCGAGGTGGACGAGGACGGAATCCGCCTCGACTCCGACGAGCCGGGTATCGAACTCGACTCCGAAGAGATCGAACTCGACTCCGAACAGGAAGTTCGATTCGACACGAAAACAAAAGACGGTGTCGAAGCCGCCGGCCCGCCTGACCACGGCGTCATGGGCAAGTGTACGTTCTGTGTACACCGGCAGGATTCGGGCAGAGAAGAGCTCGTTGGAACGACGGCCTGTGAGGACGTCTGTCCAACCGACGCGATTCACTTCGGCAACCTCGAAGACCCCGAGAGTGCGCCTCGCCAACACCTCGACGATATCGAGGAGAACGAGTCGACGTTCCGTTTGCTCGAAGACCACGGGACGGAGCCGAACATCATCTACGTCGGGAACGAGCCATCCGCGGATGCGACACCCGTCGAAGGGCCGCGTACGCTCGAAGATATGAATCGGGATCTCCACCTCCACCGCACAGACCGTGAACCAGTCGCGTACCCCTCGGAGGATGAGTAATCATGTCACAACGAACTGACTACAGTCTGAACCACCTCAGGAGCGTCTCGACCGGCTACGTCGCGCTGTTGATCGTGTTGCTGGCGGCAACGCTCCTGACGCTCGAAGCGATTATCCAGCAAGTCCAGGACGGACTCGTGGCGACGGACATGGCACAGCAGGGCACCCAGGCGGGCGCGACCTGGGGGCTGTACATCGGGACGTTCGAGTGGTTCGCCGGGATGGCCGTCGGTGCGCTCGCTATCACCGGCTACATCCGGTTCAACCAGCTCGAACAGTACCAGATGGTCGCCCGCCTCAGCAACATCTGGGCGTTCATCTGTGGACTCAGCGCGGCCTGGCTCATCATCATCGACCTCGGAACACCCCACCGGGTGCTGGTCATTCTCACCAGCTGGCACGAGACGGTGCTCCACTCGCCGCTCGCCTGGGACGTGACGTTCGTGACGACGCTGATGGTGTTCACACTGACCATGCTGGTGCTCTCGTTGCGCCTCGACTTCGTCAAAGGGAACCCGTCGCTGCCGATTCAGACACGAATACTGGAGCGCATCGTGACGATTGGTGCAACACCGAAGGAGGTTCCCAAACTCGAGGAGATGCGTCGCTGGCTCGGGCTGGGACTGCTCGTGTTGGCGTTCACCGCCGGGATGATTCCCGGCCTGTTGATGGGCGTGGTCGGTGGACAGCCGGGATACTTCGGCTCTGAGCGAGGAATCGTCTTCCTCGCGGCCGGGTTGCTCACTGGGGTGGCCCTGCTCAACCTCACCGCAGGCGTGCTCCGCTCGCTGTTCAGCTGGCGGGACGCACTCTCGAACGAGGTGTTCCGCGGACTCGGCCGCGCACTGACGCTGTTCGGATTCGTCTACCTGATCGTGCTGTTCAACGACGTCCTGCCCGTCGTGACGGATATGGCTCCGTTCTTCGAGGGGCGCATCGGTGAGGCGATGGTCACCGGGAGCCTCGCGCCGCTGTTCTGGCTCAGCGTGTTGCTCGTTGCCGTTCCGACCCTCCTCCTCGCTGTGTTCAAGTACCGACTGGGTGTGACCGTCCAGAGCATCTACGCCGTCGCAATTCTGCTCGGCGTCTGGATAAAGGCACAGCTCACAGTCGTCGAACCACTGCTGTTCCCGAACCTCCCTGCGATAGAGGGGACGTACTCGCCGACTGTGGTCGAGTGGGTCATCACACTCGGAGCGATGGCCATCGCGCTGTTGTTGTTCGTGCTCGCACTGAAACTGATTCCGCTTGCACACCGTGACACGGAGGTGAGCTCCTGATGGTACTCTCGTCTCTCGGTATCGTGGTGTTGCTGTTGATAATCCTCATGCCGGTGTACGTCACGTTCGGTGGGTGGCTGTTCAGCGAACCCCGTGACTTCCGGACTGCAGGTATCGGTCTCGTCTACATGGGCGTCATCGCGGTGGCCATGATCGGCGCAACCGCGGGACTTGGCGTTGCCTTCTGGGTAATCGCCAATCTCCCGCTATAATCCGTCAGAACCTATTCTTCTAGCTCGCCTGTTACGACGACTGGGATAGCCATATTTCTGAGTACCGCCATCGTCACGCTCCCGAACAGAACCTTCCCGGCGGTAGAGCGTTTTCTGCCGCCGAGTACGATTGCATCAACGTCGTGTTCGGTCGCCTGCTCGACGATTGCACTGACGACATCGTGTCGGTCTTTGATGACTTCACACTCGATACCGGCGTCTTCGAGCGCCGCTTTCGTCCGTGCGACTGATGGGATTTTCTCGGGGTCACGGGCAGATTCGTCGGTTTTCGGGTCGATGCTGTCCTCGTTGCCGAAGACGTGAAGTATCTTCACCTCGACAGAGTTGCCGACGTCCGGGAGGCTCTTTACGTACGTGACCTGAGAGTGTGCGCGCTCTTCACTGTGGTCGACTGGTAGCAGTATCCGATGCATGTCTGAAGGTTCTCGAAAGAGCCTAATAAACGGCATGGACGGTTCCCGAATGTTGGCAGCAGTCGTGCGCTCGCGTGTTTTTTGCGTCTGGCAATCACTGTTCGAGACGTACCTCGCCAGGCCCCACTTAAAACTACCTTCATATTGGGTGCCAACATTGAGAGTGATGCTCGGCGATACGCTAGATATGAGTGAGCGAAATCTGCACACCGGGGGGCCTCGTTCTTCGGGGTGTTCGAACAGGGATTCTTGTGAGAAGCCCATCTGTGATAAGGACCGTCGGCGGCTGCTCGGTGCGCTGGCGACTGGCGGGGCGATATCACTCGCGGGATGTACCGGTCTGCTTGCGGCGTCCGAGACGCCGAGTCCCGACGAGGCCGAACAGTTCGACATCGAGTACACCGCACAGGAGCGGACGCTTGGTGTGCGACGGACACAGACAGTGCTCGGAGCGGGAATGGACGAAGGGCTCGACGTGCCGTTCGACTGCAAGGCAGGGTTCTGTGGAGTCTGTCTGGCGCAGGCAGACGGCGACGCGAGCGAACTCGTCCACATGTCGATGAACGACGTGGAGGGGCTGAACGAGGCCGCCATCGAGGCAGGCTACTTCCTCCCGTGTACCAGCCAACCGCGGGACAGTTTCAGTGTCGACACAGAGGTCTCTGCCCCTGATCTCCTCGAGTTCGAAGAGGACGTCGACGACGAAGACGACGAGGAGGTGGACGAAGACGACGAGGAGACGACGGACCAGCGGTTCCACAGCGTCACCTACGTCGAAGAGCAATGGAGTGTTCAGGTGCCGGAGGACCTGAACCTGCTCGAAGCAGGCGAGAACGTCGGACTCGACCTGCCCTACGTGTGTCGAGTCGGAAACTGTGGGGAGTGTCTCGCACGAGCGGATACCGACGCCAACGAGGTCGTCGAGATGACGGAGAACAACTACGACCCGCTCGACGAGGACGCAATCGAAGAGGGATACTTCCTGACCTGCACCGGGTTCCCACGGGCGGATTTCGAACTCGAATCGAACCGGTTCGGCGACCTCGACTGAACAGTCCTCGACACAGATTCAGTCCACCGTACCTCGCTGGAAAAGAATCCCCACTGCCCGTCTCAATCGATATCTGCGGTGATGTCTTCTATCCACGTGAGTGCTGCCACAGCTTTCGGCCAGCCAATGGTTGGAATCGCGAGTACTGCGGCGTGTTTGAGCGTTTCCGGTGGGATACCCTCGTCGAGACCACGACGGACGTGTGAGTGGACCGCGCCTTCTGACTGTGAGCCGATTGCCAGGGCGAGTTTCACCAGCCGTTTCGTCTCGTCGTCGAGCGGGCCTGCTCCAGAAGCAGCCTCGCCGAGGGTTGCGTAAGCCTCCCACACGTCGGGGTACTCACTGGCAATCTCACCTGCGGCCGATGGCAGTTCTTCCGATGGGTCGTCGAGTTCGTCGCCCATGATGGATTCTGCTTCGCCTGCCTCGTATAACAGTACTTCGACCAGTCCCAGCACGTGGGATGGTGAATGACTCTCGACAGTACACTGGTCAGCCAGTCTCCTGGGTGACGAGATTACAGACGAGTGACCGTTCGAGATTGCCGAGCCGCTGTGAGACGGCGGATTTGCTCACACCGAGTTCGTCGGCGAGGTCGCCGAGAGTCGCTTCTTTCGGCATCTGGTAGTACCCCATCTCGACCGCGAGAGTCGCTGCTTCCCACTGCTTTCCGGTGATATTGCTTATCTGAACCGACGACGGTCTCTCGTCGGTGCCGATGCTGTGGATTGTGAACTCGGTTTCGGATTCATCGGCGTTTGCGAGACAGCGAAGAATCTGCCGGCCCATCCGTTCGTCAGACAGCGAAAGTGTCATTCGAAGCGGAGTGGTGTCTGTTGTTGCCATTGCAAGTCACCTCTGACCCCGTTCCACATCGTCGGTCTCTCTCGCTATCCACTCGCCGACTCCCTCTGTCGTTCGGACCAGCGCGGTCGTCGCCCACCGATAGAACGGTTCGTCACACGTCTCGTCGACGCGTGCGTGGAACTCAGCGAGCCACGCGAAGTGGTCGCGGTGGAACTGTTCGTAGGCGTCGAGTTCGCCTGTCTCCAGCACCAGGCTCGCGTATTCGAGCAACAGCGCGAGGTGGTCGGGCTGGTACTGCTCGGGTACGTCGACGTTGAGTGCGTCGTAGCGGCGCTGCATGTCGTGTGCTGGTGGACCCGACAGCAATCCACGCTCACGACCGTCGTGCCACTCCCGGTACACCGACTCGACGAGCGGGGCCGAGGGTCCGTCGTAGGACTCGAAGCTTCGACGGTAGGCCGCGCGGACTGTTGGCAGGTCCGCAAGCTCCGGCACCGGAGGCAGGTCGATGTCGAGCTGTTCGGCTCTGCTGTGGATGGTCTCCTCGAACGTTCCCGTGTGGACGCTCTCGACGAACGCCTCATTCGGGTGTTCGAAACAGCGCGACAACAGCACGTACAACTCGGCCGCCGTTCGTGCAGGCCGCGCTTCGGTGTGCTGGGCGAGGCTCATAGCCCGACCACCACCACAGGGTCCTGCTCGGCAGCCAGCAGCAACAGCAGCCGAAGGACGAGCGCACCGACGAACAACAGCCCGAACGAGCCGATGAGCGCTGGGCCACCGTACTTCTCGACCGTGGGGGTGAGTCTGTCAACGAGCGCGCCAGCACCGAGTGCGAGTCCGACGACCAGCGGTGCGAGAAAGCCCACGGCGACCAGCACCACACCGAGGTACATCGTCCCCTCGGTGAGCGTCGAGTACGACGCTGCGGCGGCGGGTGCATCGCTGGCAGCGAGCTGGGTCCAGCCGTACGCGACGAGCACCAGACTCACGCCCGAGAGCAGGCCCGTCGCCACGGCGTATCCGCCGAAGACCGGCCCGATTTCACGCTCGAACAGCATCGTAATCCCGAGCGTGATACCGATACCGGCTGCGACGCCGCTGGTCAGGAAGACGAGCGGCAAGACGACCGGGTCGTTCCACAGCGGGACGGTGTCGACGATGGCTAGCTCGAAACCGGTGTAGATGGTCAACACCGCCAGCACGCTCCCGACGAGGTGGAGACCGGCGAACAGTTTCATCGGCGGTCGGACACGGTCGACGAGACGGTCGACAAAGCCGAGCAGTCCGAGTTTCGCGACGATGAACCGGGGCCAGAGGCTCGCACCGTCATCTGTCGCGGCGCGCTCACCGAACAGCTGTAACAGCAGACAGACCACCGCGAAGATGGCGAGCAACACCAGTATCCACGTCCCGATGGTAATCCACGAGTCGAAGTTCGTCAGATACACCGGAAACAGCACTGCGCGGTAGACGACCGCCAGATGTGACAGCACTGCGAGTCCGGCGATGGCCGCGCTGGCGACAGCGGTCATAAACCCCCAGCGTGCAATCTCGCTTTCGAGACAACACGGCCCGCTGTCACGGAGTGACCGCAGGAAACACGCAGAGGCCCCAGTAAGGTAGGCACCGCCAGCGACTGCCGCGAAGTACAGATACACCGGAATCGACAGGTCCCAGTAGTCTGCCGGGAGCCAGTGAAGTTCGACGAACAGCGGGAGCAGTATCTCGAGTCCCATCGTAATCACCCGTTCAGCCAGGCAGCAGCCTGGTCAGTTGAGTCCTCACGAATGCTGTCTGCCACCTCCTCGTCCTCTTCGAGCGGCTCAACGACGACGTGGCCGCTGTAGGCGTCGTTTTTGAACCGCTCGGCCGCGGCTTCGGAGGCTTCTTCCATCACCTCGCTCTGTGGACCTGCCTTGATTGCCTCGCCGACACAACTGCTCGCACACGCCGGTGCCAGTCCACCGTCTTCCGGTTTCTCTTTCGCTGGCTG
>PUMG01000176.1 GCA_003551265.1 Halovenus sp. | reverse complement strand
TGTAGAACATCCCCATTGTCCCGAAGCCTTCGCCCTCGCTGGCCCACCCGACAACGCCGGGCAGGTCAGCGAGGTAGCCACTGGCTGTGTTGGCCGCATCCCCCGTCGCCCAGAGACTGACCACTGCTGCCGTCTCACTCCGTGGATCGTCGTATACCTTCGTTCCCTCGTGGGTGTCGTAGCGGTCGAAACCATCACTGAGCGTCGAGACCTCCGCTTCGAGCGTCTCCAGGTCTGCCTGTGAGTAAAGCACCAGCGCGTAGACATCCTCGCCGTGTGGCTGACCGGCGTAGATGTCCATATCTACGAGTTCTGCACGGATATCCGAGGACTCTCCGACCGCACGGCCTCCACTGTCTTCGTCGTGGTCCACCTCTGTGTCATCCTCAGTGGTGTGTTCAGTCTCTGGGGTTTCTACCGGCCCACCGAAGCTCTCGGAGACGCCTGGAAGGTCCTGCAGGAAGCCGTGGGCGACGTCCGCAGCACGCTCGGCGTCCCAGAGGCTCACGACCGCTGACCGGCCACTCTCGGCGCGGACCGTCGTGAGGACGTGGGAGTCGTAGTGCTCGAAGTTGCCCCGGAGACCGTCGACCTCGTCGACGAGTTCCTGTGCGTCCGCTCCGGAGTAGAGGACGAGTCCGTAGCCACCCCGTTCGAAATCCTCTCCTGCCCGGATGCCGAGGCGGGCGATTCGGGCGTCTATCTGTTCGTCTTCCGTCCACGTTTCGTCGTCAGTGTCGTTCATCGGTGGTTTCTGTGTGGCTTTTGCCTGGTCAGTTGTATCCTCGGGATGAACCGGGACTGATTCGACCGTCGGCGCGTCCGTCGGCGATTGTTCGCGCTGTTCATCCGAATCGGTCGTCTCCTCGTCGTCGTGGTCGTCGACTGCCGGAACCACTTCACCGGCGAGGAGTGCAGGCAGGTCGGTCGGTTCGATTCGTCGACCAACGTAGAACGGGCCGAACTCGGCGAACTGGGAGGTCGAGGGGTCAAAGCGCATCTCATACAGCAGGTCTTTCATGTCCACGAGGTCGTTACCCCAGAGGGTCACGCCCCACTCCCAGTCGTCGATGGCGATTGCGCCGGTTATCATCTGGACGACACGGCCGCCGTAGTCCCGACCGATATCGCCGTGTGCCTCCATGTGCGTCGCTCGCTCTTCGAACGGGAGGTCGTACCAGTTCTGGTCCGGGTCACGACGTTTGCTCATCGGGTAGAAACAAACGTGTGACGCGTCGGGAATCCGAGGGTGGAGGCGTGTCCTGATGTAGTTCGCAAGCCCCGAGTTCTCGTCGAGGTCACCCTCGAAGTACTCGCGCGCTCGTTCGGAGTACCCGGACGCCTCTGTGACCGAGACGAACGAGGTTGTGCGCTCGGTGTATCCCGCAAACTCGGTCCCTTCGAACTGGCGTTCGAGCGCGCCGATGTGCGCCGTCGAGGGTCGAAGGTGTAACACGAGGAAGTCGGCCTTGTGGCCGAGGATAGAGTAGACTGCACTCACACCCTCGTCGGCGTCCTCAACTGCGAGCGTCGAGCGCAGATGGTCGATTGCCTCGTCGAGAACACGCTCGCGCTCGTGTGCTGGTGTCTCTCGCCAGCGGTCCCAGTCGATGCTCCGGAAGTCGTGGAGTGCGAACCAGCCTTCGTCGGTCGGTGGCGGGTCGCGTGGCTCCGGTGTCGTCGTCGATGATTCCTGCGGTCCTGGCATACCCGATGATTTGGAGGGAACGACTGGAAAGGTTTCGTTTCTTCACCGGCCACACACGGTGAGAACGAGTCAGCACAACCACTATCAGGTCAAAAAGAACGGTCCGAAGATGAGGACGACAAGTGCCGCAATCATCGTGAGCGTCACTAACACGGTAACGACAGTCACGAGCTGGTGACCGTACGACGTTGGAAGTCGAGAGGCAATCGAGGCGGTCGACGTTCTGAGAATGTGGCCGCCATCCAGTGGAAACGCGGGGATACAGTTGAAGATTGCCAGGTTGAAGTTTATCCACCAGGTCCAAAAGAGCAGGCTGAGCGCGACGAGAATCCCTCCGCCGAAGATGGACAGCGGCCCCTCGACGACGAAAAAGCCAGTAACATCGGACGTGAACCCGGCGAACGTGTACGTCATATCGTCGGATATGAGCGTCGCAAACGGCAGGACGAGCAGTTCGAGATGGTACTGGAGAATGCCAGACAGCGACGAGAGATCGAGTGTTCCACCACCGAGCACCGACTGCTGGCCGCCGAGCGCGCCGAGGAACTCCTCTGCAGGGTAGACGTCGACACCGAAGTCGTCGAACAACATTCCGCTGTACCCGTCTTCCATCATGATACCGAGTGCTGGTGATTCCCCGATAGTCGGCTCGAAGGTTGTGCGCTCGCCGTCGACGTACGCTTCGATTGTCGTGGAGTCACCGGCCGAGAGTTCGTCGAGTTGCTCTCTGAACGCAGACGTGTTCGAGACACGGGTGTCGTCGACGTGCGTTACGATGAGTTCACCGCTATCGGGCGCACCAGCGTCGGCCAGGGGGCCGTCCGGGTTGACGTGGAAGATGTACGCACCCACCGGCAGCGTGGCGTTGCCACGGTCAGTTTCGACGGACGCGACGGGTCTGTCTTCGACCGCCGACGCGAACTGCTGTTCTGTTGCGACCGTGCTCCCGTTGACCGACTGCACTCGTGGTTGCTGGTCGCCGAGAGAGATATCGCCGGCGAGTTCAGGAACCGCACCGATGAGGAGTACCTGTCTGTCGACAGTGACGTTCTCGCCGTCGTGACGGGCAACGTCAACCTGTTCGTTCGGCGTCTCTCTGAGAACATCATCGAAGTGCGTTCCGTTGTGTATCGCCGTCCCGTCAATAGCAGTGATGACGTCACCGCTTTCGATGTCGGCTTCAGCAGCTCCTGAGCCGCCGAACGTATCTCCAACGGGTGCACCCGGAACCGCGGAGACGAATCCGACCAGAAAGACGATTGCGACCAGCGCAACAATCGCAACCGCGAAGTTGTTGGTAATTCCCGCCGCAAACATCCGCGTCTGTGCGCCGCGGTCTGCCTGTTCCTGGTCCTCGATGTCCGGCTCAACGAACGCACCCAGTGGAATGAACGCGAACAGAGCGATACCCATCGACTCGATTTTGATATCCTCGACGCGACAGAGCAGTCCGTGACCACCCTCGTGGACGACGAGTCCGACAACCAGCCCGAAGATTATCTCGACGGCCGCAGACAGCGGAAGGAATTCGTTGACGCCCGGAATCACGAGGACGTTCTGGGGACTCTCGATTGCTGCACCTTCGGGCTGTGAGAGAACTGCGAGGACGGCGAAGACGACGACAAGTCCCGAAAGCACCATCACGACGAGCGCGATACCGATGCCGATGTTACCCCACGCCCGCCAGAACCGCTCGTGTCTGGAGAGTCTGTCGAGAAAGGCTCGACCCCGCTTCGTCCGAATCGTCATCACCGGTCCCGTCACCTTGACGTACTCAGGGAGGTAGCCACGAGCGCGGAGCGCCATCGCAATCAGCGTATAGAGGACGACACCGACGAGGACACCAGTCAGCAGATCCACCATTACCAGCCCTAAGGGGGTGTCCAGAAAAGAGGGTTTGGATACTGATGGGCGAAACGGCGAGTTTTCGCCTACCAGTCTCGGACGGTGTCGGAGGTGTCCGGGCGTTTCGACGGGCGCTCATCCGTCAGTATAACTGTCCAGAGACCGCTCTTGCAGGTATGGCAGAGATTCCCGAGTCGTTTCTGGACCTCTTCGAGAAGCCGACGTTCGCCCACGTCGTGACGATGTTCCCCGATGGGATGCCCCAGGCGACGCCGGTCTGGATAGACTACGACCGTGAGTCGAATCACGTCCTCGTCAACACCGAGCGCCATCGCCGTAAGGCAAAAAACGTTGCACAGAATCCAGCCGTCGCAGTCAGCATGACCGACCCCGACGACCCGTACCGCTATCTCTCGATAACTGGTGAAGTGGTGGAGGTGACGACCGACGGTGCGCGAGCGCACGCCGACGAACTCGCCCAGCGATACATCGACGACGTGTACCCGAGCGAGATACACAGCGAGCGCGTCCTCCTCCGGATTCAGCCGGAGAGAGTGTTACACAACTAGCCACGGTCTATCTCTGATATCGTACTATTGTTCGCGCCGCAACCGGGCAACGACGAACTCCCGGTCGAGTTTCCCGAGGAACGTCCCGAGTTTCGGTCCCTGCTCGTCGTCGAAAAAGAGCCGGTATCCCGCCGCGAAGAACTCGCCGACGTCGACGTCGTGACGGCGTGCTGTCTCGTATATCTCACCCTGGATTGTCTCGCCGTCGTGCCCCTCTGCGACGAACGCCGCGAGGTCGTCCAGTGCAGCCTCCACTCTGTCGTCGAAGTCGACCGTGGGCAGTTCCGTGCGTTTGAGTTCGTAGTCGAACTCGTTGCCGGTCCGTCTGGCCCAGTTTCGCGCACGCTCGATGCGACCCAGCGCGTCCTCGACAGCCCACGCGGGTGCGTCCTCGGGGATGTGTCCTTCTTTCCGTGCAATCTCCTCGCGTAGGTCCTCGTCGTCGGTCATCCCGAGAACGGCCGCGAACGTGTAGGGAATCCGGATGCGCTCCTCTCGCGGGTCGGTGACGACCATCGGATACGCGCGCTCGACGAACTCGCGGTCGCTCTCGGTCGTCTCGCGTTCGCCGAAGTAGGTACGCTCGAACCGGTCGAACTCGTCGACGAGCTGGTCGATTCGCTCGACGCTGAAGTCGCGCTGTTTCAGCGGCTCTTTCACGAAGAAGTAGCGCAACACCTCGGCTTCGAGCAGGTCGAGCACCTCGTCGACAGTGACGACGTGGCCACTCGAAGACGACAGCGCCTCACCTTCGAGCGTGAACCACTCGTACACCATCGGAACGGGCAGTTCGACGTCGACGACGTTCCGCGCGATGTCGACGCCGCTTGGCCAGGAGCCTTCGGCGTGGTCCTTGCCGAACGGCTCGAAGTCGACGTCGAGTATCTTCCACTGTGCAGGCCACTCGAACCGCCACGGCAGCTTTCCGTTGCGTATCGAAACCGTCCCTTCGTGGCCACAGCCACTAATCGTCTGCTCGCCTGTGTCGATGTCAGTACAGGCGTAAGAGACCTCGGAAGCGTCGAGGTCGACGTCGGTGATGGTCTCGGTAAGCTGTCCACACGCCTCGCAGATGGCGAAAAACGGGACGTATGTCTCGTCGACCTTGTCCTGGTACGCCGAGAGAACCTCTCTGGCGCGCTCACGGTTTGTGAGGACGTGACGAACCACCTCGTCGAACTCGCCGTCCTCGTAGAGACGGGTGTTCGAGACGAACTCGACGTCGATACCGAGGTCGTCGACGCTCCGGTGGAGTAACTCTGTGAAGTGCTCACCGTACGAGTCGCTGACGCCGAAGGGATCGGGGATGTCGGTGTACGGTCGGCCAAGATTGCGTCCAAGTGCGCCAGCGTCAACGTCACCGAGACCGACGATGTTCCCATCCAGGTCTGCAAGTTGGCGAGGAAGTTTGCGAAGTCGGTCACGGTCGTCGGAGGTGAACACCTGTCGGACCTCGTGTCCACGGGCTCTGAGCGCCTCCGCGACGTAGTAGGCGCGGAGAATCTCGTTGACGTGTCCGAGATGAGGAATACCAGAGGGCGAGACTCCACCTTTGATGACGATTGGTTCGTCCGGGGAGCGCGCCTCGATAGCGTCGGCAGCGGCGTCTGCCCAGAACGGCTGGTCGCTTCCGGCGAGCGTCTCGTAGGGGTCGATTTCGGGAGTATCGTCGGCTGTCATAGGTATCGGTATCAAGTGCTTACTGGTCGTCGGGAACGACGTCTGTCCCGTCGTGGTCACCAGCGACCGCCCTGGCAACGTTTTCGGGGTCGGCTCCGTCGACAACGACCGCCTTGAGTCCCGACCGTTCGAGCAGTTTCGTCGCCAGCAAATCCACCGGCGCGTTGCTCCCTGCACCCATGTCGATGCTGGCGACGACGCTCACCAGTTCCGAGGCAGAGATGGTGTCGTACTTCGTTGCAGTCGCATCCTCGTTCGGGTCGGCGTCGTAGACGCCCGGAACGCTGGTCGCGTACACCAGCAAGTCGGCATCCGCGTACTCCGCAAGCGCAGTGGCAACTGCGTCGGTCGTGTGCCCAGGGACGGTCCCCCCCATGACCGGGATGTCTCCACGACGAAGCGCTTCCAGTGCGCGTACGTGGTCCGTCTGTGGTGTCGCTGTGGCCTGCTCTCCGAGCGCTGCAATGAGCAGTCGTGCGTTGAGGCGCGTGACCGCAACGCCGAGCTGGTCGAGCGCAATCTCGTTCGCTCCGAGCTCACGCGCCGCCTCGATGTACTCGCGTGCTGTCTGCCCACCACCGACAACGATTCCCAGCTCGTGACCCTCCTCGACTAGCTCCTCGATAACATCCGCGTAGGCCTCAACTCGTGCTGACTGAACAGTGGGTGCCAGCACGCTCCCACCAACAGAGACGACGACTTTCATTGCTTCGGCGTTACTCCGATTCGCTCTTAAACGTTGTCAACAGAGACCAGCCGGTTCGGAGCGGACTCCAAACGGTTCACTGACAGAACACCGAACGAGAGAAGCGGCAACATATTCCTTTTTTACTCGGTCTATCGGTGTATAATCCAACTGTTTTAGTTTGAAATTATGTTGCTGCAACAAAACCCTCTAACAGACACAGAGTCAATTATAAAACGTCTAAAAGTTTCTCAACAGTTCGTGAACTCTTCAGACAGTGCGTAATATGCTGAAAGAAACCGAACCAGCGGAAACGTTCTCCACTTTATATACCCCTCCGGGGGATAGCTATGAGCGAGGAAACGATGAGTGCAACAATGCCCTCCCAAGAAGACGCTCGCACGAACACCGAAGACACCCAGACGAAAGAAGAACGCCTTCGCGCGTATCTCAGCCAGAAGGCAGCAGACGGCGAGATGTACTTCAAAAGCAAGTTCATCGCGGACGAGGTTGACCTCTCCCCGAAAGAAATCGGTGCGTTGATGGTCAAACTCCGTGAGTCTGCGACCGACCTGGAGATAGAGAAGTGGTCGTACACGAGCGCAACGACGTGGCGTGTGCAGCCATCATAACTCGACATCCCTCACCACACGCCCGCTGACCGCTCGGTCTTGGTCCCGACTGTCGGCAGTGCCCGACCACACATTTCTGGCAGATTGCTCACCGACAGTGTGCACGCCGTGTCCAGGGTTTTATCTCTCCAGCGGTGCTAGACAGACTGATGGCTGGTAGCGAAGGCGGTGGTCCCCCACCAGAGCCTGCCGAGTTGAGTTCCGTCTTCGACGTGTACGAAGTTCAGCGCGACGGCGAGCGCATCCTGTACATCGGTGAACCCACGACAACCGGGGAAGAACTTGAACGGCGGCTCTGGCAGCTCTTTCGAGACCGAGGGTACGAGATTCGTCTCCAGCAGGGCTATCGCGGCAGTCCCGACCTGTACCTCTCTCGTGGCGAGTTCGTACTGGTTGCCGATCCGTCGACCCAGCGTGAGGGCATCCCGCGCACGAACCTGCTGTTGTTCGTTCTGACGGTGCTTTCGACGCTGTTCGCCGGGTCGGTGTTCTGGTATCAGATTCCCGTGACTGAACAGCCCTGGCGGATGGTCGAAGCCTGGCCCTTCGTCGTCGCAATCATGGGTGTCCTCGGCGTGCACGAACTCGGCCACTACGTCATGAGCCGGTACCACGGCGTCGACGCGTCCCTTCCGTATTTCATTCCTGTCCCGACGGTAATCGGTTCGCTCGGCGCAGTCATCAAAATCAAGGGCCGTATCCCGAACCGGAAGGCGCTGTTCGACATCGGTGTCGCGGGACCGCTCGCAGGACTGGTTGCGACGGTTGTCATCACAGTAATCGGACTGCACCTTGACCCCCTCGCCGTGCAGGAGCCAGCAGACCCGACGAGCGACGAGCCTGTCATCTTCTTCAACCATCCACCGATGCTCGAACTGATTGCAGAGTTGACGGGGACAAGCGAGCGCCTCGAAGACGGCGTTGTCCATCCGGTGGTCTTCGGTGGCTGGGTCGGCATGCTGGTGACGCTGCTGAACATGCTTCCCGTGGGCCAACTCGACGGCGGTCACATCGTTCGCGCAATGGTTGGCGAGCGCCAGCGTGCGGTTGCCCTGATGGTTCCCGGCGCGATGTTCGCACTCGCGCTGTACGTCTTTGTCGTCTCGGGAGCACAGTCGATGAGTATCTGGATCATCTGGGGACTGTTCGGGTTGTTGCTCGCCTACGCCGGACCAGTGACACCTGTCAACGACGACGCGCTCGACTGGAAGCGGATTGTACTCGGACTCCTCACGTTCGTTCTCGCAGCGCTGTGTTTCACGCCAGTCCCCATCGAAATTGTCGAAGCAGCAGAGCTGAACAGCTAGTGGGTGTATCCTCTGTCTTCGAGTGGCTCCCCGTCCAGGGTAACCCCTGTTTCTGTGACTGTCCCAATTCGCATCAGAGAAACCGACAGTACCGCATCGAGTCTCGAAACGGCGCTCTCCGGGAGCGTACACACCAGTTCGAAGTCCTCTCCGAAGAACAGACCGCGTTCACGGCGCTCGTCTTCGTCGGGGAACACACCCGTTAGTTCGTCGTCGATGGGGAGTGGTGATTCGAGAGCGAAGCCACAGTCACTGGCGGCTGAAAGCTGGTGAAGTGAGCGCGCAAGTCCGTCGCTGCTGTCGATCATCGCCGTTGCCTCCTGCCCGAGTATGTGGCCAGCCTCGGTTCGTGGTTCGAACCGAAACAGCTCGTTTGCCCGGTCGTGCTCGCCGCGCTGAAACAGTTCGAGTGCGAGTGCGCTCCTGCCGAGTGTTCCGGTCACACAGACCGCCTCACCAGGCGTCGCCCCCGACCGGAAGACCGGCGTTTCCGTCCGGCCAATCGCTGTCGTCGTGACGGTGAACTCGTCGTGTCTGTCGAGGTCGCCGCCGACGTACTCACCGCCAGCGTTTCGACAGACTGCGCGGGCACCGTCGACGAACGCCGCGATGTCGTCCCACTCGAACAACGGGGCACCGTAGGCCGCAACCGCCGCAACTGGCTCGGCACCCATCGCTGCGACGTCCGAGAGAGACACACCGACCGACCGCCAGCCTGCCGTATATGCTGTCGTCTTCGGCGGAATATCGGTTGTCTCGTGAAGCATGTCCGTCGTCACGACGAGGTTGTCGACGACAGCGGCGTCGTCTCCGGCGTGTGGAAGGTGGCTTGCGAGTCGCCGGAGCGCTTCCCGTTCGTCCATGCCTGCGCTACGGTCGTCGTCTACAAAACAGCGGTCATTTCTCGACTGTGACAATC
>PUMG01000004.1 GCA_003551265.1 Halovenus sp. | reverse complement strand
GGAGAGACCCTGTATCAGGTCTCTGCTCTCCTCCGGCGTGTCGAGACGAATCGTCCCCTCTTCGTAGGTGAGTCGAACGGTCGCCACTGTTCGTGGGGAGGGGTGCATGGTACAAGAAGTGTTCCCCAAGGGAGGCGACAGCAGTCTCACTCGGGTTCGGTCAGCGCGTAGAGGTACCCATCGGTGCTCCCGATAAAGACGGTGTTGGAGACAACGGCAGGGGAAGACAGCACTTCGCCACCTGTTTCGAAGCGCCAGCGTTCGTCTCCACCGTCGACATCGAGCGCGTAGACGGTGTCGTCAGTGCTGCCGACGTACACTGTTTCCGAGACGACTGTCGGTGAGGAGATAATCTCTCCACCGGTCTCGAAACGCCACTGCTGCTCACCGCCAGACGCATCGACCGCGTAGACATCCCCACTTTCACTACCGACGTACACCATTCCCGAGGCAATCGCTGGTGACGAGACGAGACCGTCGTCTGCTTCGAACTTCCAGCGCTGCTCGCCATCGGCCGCATCAATGCCGAACAGCATCCCGTCGCTGTCTCCGATTACGACGAGACCGTCGGCAACTGCTGGCGAGGTGTTGACCAGAGAGTCGAACGAAACCGTCCATCGCTCGCTCCCATCTGCGGTGTCGACTGCGACGAGATGAGGCTCTCCGGTATTCGGAGAGCCAGCAAAGTACAGCGTTTCGTCGACGACTGCCCCTGAGAGGCTCGTCGACCAGAATTCCTCGCTGGACCAGACGACTGTGCGCTCGGACAGTTCGAACGCCTGGAGACCGTTTCCACCGATGGAGTATACACGGCCGTCGTGGAGAACTGGTGTTCCCTGTGCGAACAACTCTCCGTGCTCGAACCAGCGTTCCTCACCGTCTTCGAGGTCGAATGCCACCAGCCCTCCGGCTGCGTCGACGTCGCGCCTGGCGAGATACACCACTCCGTCCCCGAGCGTCGGCCCAAAAAACAGGGGCGACCCGGCGTCGGCCTGCCAGCGCTCTGCTCCATCAGCTGTATCGAGGGCAAAGAGACCGTCCTCCGCGCTGGTGAGAACGACACCGCTGTCGACGACCGGTGACGAAACAACGTCCTGTCCGAGAGGAACTGACCACGCCTCCGTCACTCCCTCAGTCGGCCCGACTGCTCCGGGCGCGTATCCGGTGTTCGCCGCATCGTATCGAAACGTCGGAAACCGTTCGGTCTCGGATGTCAGCAACCGTGAGGTGGTGAACCAGGCCCCGCCTGCAACAGCACCGACCACTCCCGCACCGACTGCACCGAGGACGACCCGACGGCTGAATCTTGTCTCTCTGTCACTCTCACTATCGCTCCCACTGATACTCTCACGGGCTCTCTCAGGCGTGTCCATGTCGGCTTCGACCGCCTCGTTCCAGCGTTCGGAGATGCTCTCTGCGGTCGCCGGGCTGCTATCCGTCGGAGTGGAACGTTCGAACAGGAGCGCCCGCTTGAACTCGTAGAGTGACCCGAAACGCTCGCGTGGGTCCGGGTTGAGTGCTCGCGTGACGACTGCATCGAACGCTTCTGGGACAGTGTCGTCGACCGACGACGGAGCGGGTGTCGACTCTTCGACAGCAGGCGGGTGACCGGCCACCGCTTCGAAGGCGATTGCACCGAGTCGGAACACTGCCCGCTGTTCAGTTGTCTCGGCGACGCCATCTGGCGGTTCCGGTGATTCGTCCAGACGGTCTCCCTCGGAGTCGACCGGCCAGTCACACAGCCCACTCTCGTCGACAACCCGGGCGTGCTGTGTCGTCACGGGAATATCCTTGGATGACTCTGCCGCCGTAGCGCGGCCCTCAGCGAGGCCCAGTGCGTGCCGAAGCGCC
Organism: Halovenus sp.; assembly: GCA_003551265.1. Classification (GTDB taxonomy): domain Archaea; phylum Halobacteriota; class Halobacteria; order Halobacteriales; family Haloarculaceae; genus Halovenus. The sequence goes on along the minus strand of PUMG01000004.1, from coordinate 7,542 downwards.
TCGGCAACGTCGGCGAGAACTGACCGGGTCCGGTCGGCCGACAGCGGTGCAACTGCAGAGAGTGGTTGTCCCGCACTGGTCACGGCAATCCACGTGCGTGGTTCGTCGCCGCTCGTGAGAACAGTGCTGATGCCCGGATGTGTGGCGAGTCGGTTCCACGCTTCGAACGAGTGTTCGACTCGACGTCGGTGTTCGTCACTCACGTCGGGCGCGGTTGTGAAAAGACGGACCGCTTCAGAGCTGTCAGCGAGCGTCCCGGCGTAGATGTGGACGGGCGAATCCGTCTGCAGCGGGTCGCCCACATCGACTGCCGTCGTCTGGAGGGAAAACGGGACAGGGTCGTCTGTCATTCACCTGTGGAGTTGGGGAGGAGAACGTTTCACTCTGTCGCGTCTCAGACAGCCCACGTCGTGTGCAACCGACGCTTGCAAGCACAATCTCTTTCCCGCCCCCTGTCTAACGGCAGGTAATGGCGAAGTGTGACATCTGCGGTGCAGACGAGTCGATGCCGTATCACTGTCGCCACTGCGGCGGGACCTACTGTGCGGACCACCGGTTACCGGAGGCACACGACTGTCCCGGCCTGAAGCAGTGGGAGAACCAGGGTCCGGTGTTCGACAGCGGCTTCGACGACCGGATACTCGACGACAAGAAACGAGACGAGGGGCTGGCGGCCAGACTCGGAATCGACACCGGACCGGGTGGCCACCTCGCCTACTTCCGGGGGAACGTGACGTACCTCTTTTTGCTGTTGATGGCCGTGACGTACACGTTCCAGATACTCCTTCAGCCGGTTCTGGCTGCCTCGACATGGGAGGCCATCTTCGTCTTTTCGCCCGAACACCCCGAGTACGTCTGGACGTGGATAACGTCGATTTTCGCTCACGGCAGCTTCATCCACATCCTGTTCAACGGCATCGTCATCTACTTCTTCGGCCGACTGGTCGAGCAGTACATCGGCTCGAAGCAGTTCGCTGTTCTCTTCATTGCCAGCGGCATCCTTGCGGGTGCTGGCCAGATTCTCTATCAGATTCTCATCGGTCCTGGCGGTCCCGGCGTCGTCGGTGCAAGTGGAGCCGCACTCGCGCTCATGGGCGTGTTGACGATTCTGAAACCAGACCTGACGGTGTATCTGTACTTCATCATCCCGCTCCAGATATGGATCATCACCGCAGGTACCATCGCCATCAGCGCGTTGCTCATCGCCACTGGCGGCCCCGGTGCGGGCGGTATCGCCCACGTCGCTCACCTCGTCGGCGTCCTCATCGGACTCGCCTACGGCTACCGCATCAAAGACCAGATTCGACTGCCCAGCCAGTACCGGTTCGGCGGCCCAGGCGGTGGGATGCCCCCCGGACCGGGCGGTCCCGGCCGCGGCCGGTTCTGACTCGCCCGAGGTGCTCGATGCAACCAGTACGCCCCGAGTTCGTTCCCGACCCCTCGCTCTCGCGGACAGAGATGGAGGCGCTTCAGCGTGACATCGCAGCTGCAGCAGTCTTCGAGGACGACCTCGACTCGCTCTCTGCGCGTTTCGGTGAGAACCCGCTCGTCGCTGGCATCGACCAGGCGTTCGACGGTGAGACCGCGACGAGTGCGATTGTCGTTCTCTCGGGTGGAGACGTCGTCGAGCGGGTTCACGCGAGCGAGCGGACCGAGATTCCGTACATTCCGGGACTGTTGAGTTTTCGGGAAGGCGGTGCGATTCTCGCCGCGTTCGAAGAACTCTCCTGCGAACCTGACCTCGTCCTCGTCGACGGGAGTGGACGAATTCACTACCGGGAGGCGGGGCTGGCGACGCACATCGGTGTCACGCTCGACATCCCCACGGTCGGTGTCGCCAAGAGCCTCCTGTGTGGTCGTCCTCGTCGGTCACTGGATGAGCCACTTCCGGCGGGTGAGCGTGTCGCAATCGAGGCCGACGACAGCGTCACCGCACCCACTGGAGCGGTTATCGGCTACGCCGTCCAGACACGCCAGTACTCATCTGGTTCTCGCTACATCAACCCGCTGTACGTCAGCCCCGGCCACCGGGTCGGTGCTGAAACTGCCGCAGCGGTTGTTGCTCGCCACGCAACGGAGTACAAGTTGCCGGAACCGGTTCGGCTGGCCGATGCGTACGCTGGAACGCATTCCAGATGACTCTGACCAGCGGTGACACAGGCAACCGTCTCCGTTCCACCGCGTTTATGACTTTCGCCGGAGAACTCCGGAGTGATGTACAAACATATCGCACTCCTGGTTCGACAGGACGGGATGACTCACGAGGAGTTCGTCGAACACTGGCAGGAGACGCACACGCCGATTGCGAAGGACATCGAAGGTGTCGTCCGGTACCAGCAGGTGTTGCCGACGGAACCCGAACACGCCGAGTTCGACGGCATCGCGGAACTCTACTTCGAGACGCTTGACGACCTGTATGCGGCGCTCGGAAGCCCCGGCTCGCGTGATTACGACCCGACGAGAGAGGTTGCCGCGAAAGCACGCGAGGATGTCGACAACTTCCTCGCCATCGAGAAGCGCCCGCGATTCATCGGTGAGGAGATCGTCCAGAAAGACGAGGTCGACGGCGACACCGACGGACTGTACAAGCACTCGGCGTTTCTCGTCCGCCAGGATGGGATGACTCACGAGGAGTTCGTCGAGTACTGGCAACAGAATCACACGCCGATTGCACGGGAAATAGAGGGCGTCGTGAAGTACAACACGGTTCTCCCGGCCGACCCCGAGAACGCGGAGTTCGACGGCGTCGCCGAACTCTACTTCGACGACCTCGAAAAGCTCTACGACGCGCTGGGGAGCGAGGGGTCGCGCGATTACGACCCCGAGAAGGGGAAGGCGAAAGAGGCTCGCGAGGATGTCGACAACTTCCTCGCTATCGACGAGCGGCCACGCCTCATCGGTCGGGAGCGCCTCGTCAAAGACCAGGGGTAGTGAACGATGACCGACCACGAGAGACAGGTTCGTGAGGCGTTTCCCGAACTCGAATACGTCGAAGACGACCGGTTGCGCGACCAGGTTGTCGAGGCGTGGGTCCGGGGACTCGAACGCGGTGGATGGCAGGATATCGAGGACATCCCCTACGCCTGGAACATCCACGAGGTGTCGAACGTCGAGCACGTCCGTGGAGTGACGCGCATCGCTCGCGAGGGCGCACGCGAACAGCGTGAGTTCCACGGCGCGGACCCGGACGTGGATACTGTCCTCGCTGCTGCGCTGCTTCACGACGTAGGAAAGTGCTACGAGTACACCGACCACGTCGACGACAGTCTCGTCGACCCCGACCCGACGTACGCGAGCGAGGAGATTCCACACTCGATTTCGGGCTACGCGCTCGCTCACGAGGTCGGCTGTCCCCTCGCAGTTCAGCGCGCCATCCCACACTTTCTCGGCGAGGTGCCGACCAGAACGCTCGAAGCCGAGCTCGTGAAAAGTGCGAACTCCATCTCCTCGAACGCCATCACGCAGGCGACGATGGGTCTGACCCTCAAAGAGTGGGTCGAGACGTACTCACAGACCGCGTGAGATACCGGTCGATGGAATCTATAATACCCCCTTATACCACGGTGATATACTTAAAACCGCTACTTATGGGGGACAATGGCTTTAGGACAGTACCGGGAAAGCGTGTGTATGAGACGTGGTAACTCAGTACGACAAAACAGAAGACGCTTTCTCAAGTCCGTGACCGCAGGAGGGGCTGTCGCGTTCGCCGGACTGTCGGGGTGTGTGGGTGGCATCGATGACGACGACGACGATGGGGCAGCGACCGACGACGAAGACGCCGACTTCGACACCGTCACAATCGGATTGCTCGAACCGTTCACTGGTGACTTCGCAGACCTCGCCGAAGAGCGCAATAACGGAGAGCGCCTGGCAATCGAGCACGTCAACGAGAGCGACGACTACGATTTCGAGTTCGACCCTGTCGAGTACGACACACAGCTCAACGCCGAAGACGGCGTGCAGGCAGCGACCGAGGCGATCCAGAGCGACGAGGCGCAGTTCCTGACCGGGGCGATTTCGAGTTCTGTTGCGCTCGCGCTCAACGAAGTTGCAGCCAACAACGAAGTCATCTACACGCCAGGAGCGGCAGACGTCTCCATCACGGGTGCGAACTGCAACGAGTACGTGTTCCGCTTCGAGACGAGCACCGCCCAGATTGCGTCGGTGATGAGTCAGTGGATGACCGACGAGGGCTTCGAGCGCATCCACTACCAGATTTCCGACTACGCGTACGGAGATTCGGTGCTTGCGGAGGTCGACAGCGCGATGGCAGATCTCAACGACGACTACGAACTCGTCGAGACCACGCGCTCGGACCAGGGAACGACAGACTTCGACGCGGCAATCACGCAGATACAGGAGAGCGTGGGTGACGCAGACGCGGTTGTCGTCGGCGCGACTGGGGGCCATCTGGTCCGGTTCCTGACGCAGGCGGCCGAGCGAGGTCTGCCCGAGGAGATTCCGATCGTCACCACGACCGCCTCGTTCGCCAGCGTCCGCGCGGGTGCTGCCGAGGCCGCCTACGGCATCTACAGCGGTACCCGGTACGTGCCCGACCTGGATACAGGCAACAATGCTCAGTTCGTCGAGGATTACGAGGCCGAGTACGGTAACCCGCCGGATAACTTCTCGCGCGTCGGGTACGGCTCCATCATGATGATTGCCAACGGCATTCAGGAGGCTGCATCCGATGACCCCGACGACGTCAAAGAGGTGCTTCCGGGGATGACTCACGAGACGATGCTCGGCGACGTCGAGTTCAGAGAGTGTGACCAGCAGGCGACCAACCCGGTCTGGATGGCTGAGTGTGTCGAACCCGACGAGGGTGAGATCGCTGCCGTCGACCTGCTGGAGAGTTTCGACGCCGAGGAGGCAGCACCGCCGTGTGAAGACACCGGTTGCGAACTGTAGGGACTCGCACACTCTTTCAGATGAATATCAGTAGTTCACAGTCGACGTTGGGGGTACTGGCGGCGACAATGGCGCTTGTGGGGCTGGTCGTAGCGGGGCTTTTGAGTATCCAGAACGTTCTCGACGGCCTGACACAGGGGATGGTGTACGTTCTGCTGGCCGCGGGGCTGTCGGTCATCTTCGGCGTGATGCACGTCATTAACTTCGCACACGGAGAGCTGTTCGCACTCGGTGCGTACTTTGGTGTCTCAATCATCGCGCCGTTCGGCGGGTTCGGATTCTACGTCGCACTCGTTGTCGCGCCACTCATCGTCGGCGTTATCGGCGTGCTCATCGAGCGATACACTGTTCAGCCGCTCTACGGCCGAAATCCACTGTATCACATCCTGCTGACGTTCGGTCTCGTGCTGGTCATCAACGACCTTATCTTTCTCATCTGGGGAACTTCGGGTCGGAGCGTGAGTCGCCCGGACGCCATCAGCGGGACGTTCGAGGTGTTCGGAGCTACGTTCAGCAGCTACTCGATTTTCATGATTGTCTTCGGTGGGGCACTGGCGTTCGGCGTCTGGGCGCTGTTGCAGTACACCCGATACGGACTCATCATCCGTGCAGGCGCACAGGACCGGCGGATGGTCCAGAACCTCGGTATCGCGATAGACCGCTACTACTCGCTGGTATTCGGTATGGGTGCGGCACTCGCAGCGATTGCAGGTCTCATCGCTGCAGGTCGGGGTGAAGCCACACCAGAGATGGGCTTCAGCGTCATCATCGTGGCGTTCGTCATCGTCGTTCTCGGCGGTCTCGGGAGCTTCAAAGGGGCGGTCGTCGGCGGTCTCGGAATCGGCATACTGGAGGCTGGTATCATCCAGCCGAACGTTCCACAGCTCGAAGGGCTGTTCATCTTCGTGCTGATGATTGCCGTGTTGATTCTTCGTCCGCGTGGACTGTTCGGAACCGAGTTCGAAGAGGGCGGCGGCGACTTACTCACCGGCGCTGGTGGGGGTGTACTGTCTCACGACCTGCGAATCAAGCTCGGAGTGGCGATGATTGCACTGCTTGCGCTCGTCCCTCTCGGCGCAGGCTGGCTCTATTCGGAGTTCTACGTCAGCCTGTTCATGCGCATCCTCACGTGGGGACTGTTCGCGCTTGCACTCGATTTCATCATGGGGTACACCGGACTCGTCTCGCTGGGACACGCCCTGTTCTGGGGCATCGGCGCGTACGTCTCGGGTACTATCCTGTTCAACTTCACCGAGTCGGCGTTCGTTGCACTGTTCGTTGCGCTTCTTGTCGGTGCACTCGTCGCCTGGGTCGTTGGCTACCTCTCGATTCGTGTCCACGGCGTCTACTTCGCGATGATCACTCTCGCGTTCGCAGAGCTGTATTACAACGGTCTGTACCGGGCAGACCGGTGGCTCGAATCAACGTGTGAGACGCTCCCGGTGTGCTCTCCCGAGTCCATCGAAGGCTTCCAGCTCACGGGCGGCTCCGAAGGGCTGTTCGGCGTCTCGGAGTACTACGGCATCGGCGGTGTGGGCGTCGAGTTGAGCGAAATCGGTGTCTTCCTCGGACCGGTCACGCTCACCGACAACCTGCTGTTCTATTACATCGTTCTCGGGTCGGTCGTCGTCTCCTATCTCATCACGCGCCGGATGTTGCAGTCGCCGTTCGGGGCTGTCCTGAAAGGGATCCGTGAGAACGAAGAGCGTGTCCAGTTCCTCGGCTACAACCCGACCGTGTACAAGCGCCGCGCGTTCGTCGTCAGCGGTGTCTTCGCGACGCTCGCTGGCGTGCTGTTCACGTTCAACACGGGGTTCGTCTCTCCGGAAGCCGCAGAGTGGCTGCGCTCTGGTGAGGTCGTTGTGATGGTCATCCTCGGCGGGATGGGCACACTGTTCGGTCCGATTATCGGCGCGTTCGCCTTCTTCGGGCTGGAAGAGCTGTTGCAGGACTTCACCGGCCGGTGGCGACTGTTCCTCGGCATCATCTTCGTCCTGTTCGTCATCTTCCTCCCCCGCGGGCTGGTCTCGGTGCCTGCGCTCGTACAGGAGCGCTTCCCCGAACGGTTCGACCCCACGACTGACTCCGTTGCAGATCCAGGAGGTGATGACTGATGGCAACACAACAACAGAACGCGACCAGCGACACTGTCGTGCTCGAAACAGACGGGCTCGTCAAAGAGTTCGGCAACTTCGCGGCGATAGACAACGTCAACATCACACTCACACGCGGTGAGTTCCGGAGCATCATCGGCCCGAACGGTGCTGGCAAGACGACGTTTTTCAACCTCATCTCCGGCGCGCTCGACGTCACTGATGGTGCGGTGTACTTCAACGGCGAGGACGTCACCGACCTGCCACCCGAAGAACGCATCCGCCGGGGGATGGGACGCTCGTTCCAGATATCGAATATCTTCGGTGGGCTGACCGTCTACGAGAACGTCAGACTCGCCGTCCAGGCGGTCCACCGCGAGGAGTACAACTTCTTCGAGTCACTGTTCAGGCCAACAGGCCGCTACGACGAGATCAACGACAGGACAGACGAGATTCTTTCGCGTATCGACCTCCTCGACGCCAGAGACGTCGAGGCGGCTTCGCTGCCCTACGGCGACAAGCGCCGTCTCGAAAT
>PUMG01000378.1 GCA_003551265.1 Halovenus sp. | reverse complement strand
GGCCAGGCGGCCTCTGGAAGTGTCGCGGTGGCTGGGTAGACGGCACGTGGACGATCGAGATGTTCAAAGAGCGTGAGACGGAGTTCATCACCGAGAAAGACATCGAAGAAGGCGAGATATACACAATCTCTCCAGGCGTTCACGGAGGCGGGGCACAGCGCTGGCACTGGGTGACCTACCCGCTGAAACTCGCAATTGGCGACGATGCTGAGGTCCCGGACGAGTGGGAATCGTACGACGACCTCGTCGACCCCGGCACTGCGGTCATGTACGCCGAGGAGTTCGAGGGCGACGAACCCGACTGGGGCGACGTCCAGACCTACACGACTGCGATGATGTATCCCGGCATGGTCGACTGGTCGTGGCTCGTGAGCGGTGAACACCCGCGGGAAGGCGAGATACGCAACGCGGAGATCAACATCTGGGAGCACCACGACGAGGACCCCGAGGGCTTCGCACAGCGGATGCTCGACCTCGAAGAGCGGATGGCACCCCGAAGGTAATCATCCAACAGCCCTCCCGACCTGACGAAAGCGCGGCGTTTACTACTCCGGACCGAAAGCCTCCAGTATGGCGTCGCCGCTGGAGCGAAATCGTGCTGGGGAAGCAACGAGCCCGTACCTGCAGACGTTTGCGACCCAGCAGGTCAACTGGCAGCCCTGGGAGGAGCAGACGCTCGCAGGTGCCAGCGAGCGCGACCGTCCCCTGTTTTTGCTGCTCGGATACGGTACCTGTCACTGGTGTCACGGACCCGCGAGCGCACAGTTCACCGACGAAGCCGTGCGCTCGACGCTCGACGAACACTTCGTTCCAGTCGTGGTCGACTGTCTGGTGCGGCCTGACCTCGACCTTATCTACCAGACCCGTTCCCAGCAGGTACACGGCTGTAGCGGGTGGCCGCTTGCGGTCTGTGCCACGCCGGATGGGAGGCCGTTCCACGTCCAGCCCGCCCTCGCGCCAGCACAGGCTGACGACTTTCCCGACTTGCACACACGCCTGACAGCGCTCGGCGAGACCTGGAAGAATCCGGAGGGTCGTCGCCGACTCGAACAGCGAGCAACGGAGTGGACGGCCACCCTGCGAGAGTCTCTCGAATGCGTTCCAAAGCCGTCTGCTCCTGACGAACACACGCTGAGCGCTGGCGCAAACGCAGCCGTCCGCAGAGCCGACCGGACGAATGGGGGCTGGGGACGGAGTTCGAAGTTCCCACACACGGGCCGTATCCGGTTGCTGTTGCGGGCGTACGACCGGAGTGAGCGGACCGTCTACCGAGATGTCGCAACGCAGACGCTCGATGCGATGGCAGACGGCGGCCTCTACGACCACGTCGGCGGCGGGTTCCACCGGTACACCACCGACCCGACGTGGCGGACTCCCAGCTTCGAGAAACTGCTCTCGACCAACGCCGAACTCGCCTGTCTGTATCTCAGCGCTGCCGAACAGACCGACGACACGCGCTACGTGACAGTGGCACGAGAGACGCTTGCGTTCGTCCAGCGAGAACTCGCACACGAAGCTGGCGGGTTCGTCAGCGGGTTGAGCGCACAGAGCGAGGACGACGCCGGGGAGATGCGCGAGGGTGCGTTCTACGTGTGGACACCAGAAGAGGTACACAACGCGCTGGGAGGCGACGACGACGGCATCTTTTCGACAGCAGCGGTCGATGAACGTGATGCCGAGTTGTTCTGTGAGCGCTACGGTGTCACCGACGACGGAACCATCGCAGGTGCGAGCGTCCTCACTCGGGAGCGTTCGCTCGACCAGCTCGCTCGTCTGCACGATATGACGCGCACACAGGTCGAGGCGGCACTCGACAACGCCCACAGACACGTCGCTGGCGCGAGAGAACAGCGACCCCGGCCACCGCGAGACGAGCAGGTGCTTGCAGGCTGGAACGGGCTTGCGCTGTCTGCGTTTGCGGCGGCCGAAGATGCGCTCGATGAGACCTACGAGGAAGCGGCCACCGATGCGATATCGTTCCTCCGCGAGCAACTCTGGGAGGAGTCGACGAACACGCTGTCCCGGCGCTACTGCAACGGCACGACGGGACCGGATGGGTTCCTCTCTGATTACGCCTTCCTGAGTCGTGGTGTCTTCGAGTGGTATCTGGTCACAGACGAGAAGACACACCTCGATTTTGCGCTCGAACTGGCCCGCACGCTCGTTCGAGAGTTCTGGGACCAGAAGAAGGGGACGCTGTATTATACGCCACACACACAGCAATCAGTCGTCCGGCCACAGGAGCGAACCGACCACTCGACCCGGTCGAGTCTCGCCGCAGCAGTCGAGTTACTTGCCGACCTTTCGCCGTTGAGTGACGACGCCTTCGCCGAGAGAGCGAACACGGTTGTCGAGACACACGGCAGTCACCTCCGGACGAGTCCACTCCAGTGTGCCTCACTGGTCGTGGCAGCCGACACTGTACAGTCGCGTCCTGGGTCGTGACTCCCCGCGAGAGTACTCTGGCGTCTCTGTGACACATACCATCAGCTGCCGAGACGGGCCTGAAGCGCCAGCAAACTCGGCAGGACGAACACCGAGACGAAAAAAGCATACACCACGGTGAGAACCATCACGAAACCGAACCGTTGCAGCGACGGAATGAACGTCAACAGGAGGACGCCGACGCCGACAGCCGTCGTTGCTGCACTCGCAAAGAGCGTTCCCCCTGTGTCTTCGACTGCCCGAGAGAGTGCGCTCGTGAGTTCATCCTCTGCGTCACGGCCCAGTTGACTGTCGGCCGTGTACTCCTGCTGGAAGCGAGCGCTCACGTGGATGGCGTAATCGACACCGAGTCCGATAGCGATGCCCGTGATGATTGCGGTCTCTGCGTTGTACGGGAGTCCGGCCAGATACATGGTTCCAAGCACCCCGCTCAGCGCACACAGCACCGGAATCACCGTCGCGAGTCCGAGTGTCAGACTCCGGTAGCGATACCAGAACAGTGCAATCAACAGCGCGAACGTGACGCTCAGTGTGATGATGAACGACTGAACGAGCAACGAGAGCAGTGCCTCCTGGCGGTCGGCCGTGACGATTGGCTCGCCCGTCACAGTGACCGTGACACCAGGATTCTCGTCGGCTATCGTCGCGACCGACCGCATCTCGGTTGCAACAGTCTGTGTGTCGGCACCACGCTCGACGGGAACGACCACGCGGACGGCTCGATACTCGCCGGTATCGTCACGGTACACGACTGCGCTCAACTCGTCTTCACCGACGTCACGGGTCGAATCGAACACCGCTGTCACGTCTCCGTCGGGCTGTCCGTCACCTGTGGTGTCGGCTGCCTCCAGCGCATCGGTGATTCTGTCGTCGAAGGGTTCGAACCGGTCGACAACCGAGAAGGGTGTGTAGATATCGGGTTCGTCGTTGGCCGTCCGGACAAAATCGAGAGCACTGCTCTCGCGCTCGATGGTGTGGATGGCACTGACACCGCTTTCGTTCGTCACTGCTCCGCGGACGAGGACATCGACGCGTTCACTTCCGTCGGCTACTGCGAAGCGTTCGTCGAGAAAAGTAGCCTGGTCGCGAAGTGTCTCCGTCTGCTCGTCTGTTTCGACACCTGGCACGGACGAAAGCCACGCGGGTGGCTCGTCGGGGTAGAAATCAGTCCGGTCGACGGAGGTGTCGACCTGCGTGCCGCCGTAGAAACCACCGCCAGCGAGGAGCAGCGCCACGACCACGACGACGACCGGGGCGCGCGTTGCACCGATGACGCCGAAACGAACGATACGTTCGACTGGTCGAATACGCCCAATCGACCGTCGTCCGCCCTCCCTGCCGAGACGGTTCTCGAGTTCGACTTTGAGCGCCGGGACGAATGCCCCGAAAACGACCAGCGCAGCGAAGATGCCGAACGCAGCGACGACGCCGAAGTCCCGGATGGGGGCGGGACCGTACACGCCAGAGAGGAATCCACTCGCCGTGGTGAGCGTCGTCACACCGAGTGCGACGAGCACGCCAGCGAGTCCGACACTCATCGCCCGGGTGGACGTCGAGTGACCAGCCTCCCGCGCTTCGCGGGACCGCATCACAACGTGTAATCCGTAGTCGATGGCGAGCCCGAGCAACAGCCAGGGGACGGCAACGAGCAACTGGGTCATCTCGATTCCCGTCCAGCCGACGAACCCGGCGGTCCAGAGAAGGACGACGCCGATTCCAAAGATGCCGAGCGCCACGTCGAGCAGGTCGCGGTAGGCAAGCGCCAGCAGACCCACGACGAGCACGAGGACGAGTGGACCGAGCACAGCGAACGCTGCAGCCGTCGAATCCGAGGCGCGCTGTTCGACCAGCGCCTCACCGAAGACGAACGAGTCGTTGCCGACGTGTTCCTCGACGAGTGGTTCGAGCGCGCGCTGTGCAGCCAGCAGCTCGTCGTCGTCGATATCATCGTGTCTCACGAGCAAGAGCCGTGTCTCTGCCTGCGCCGACCCGTCGTGGTCGGTGGGTAACAGCGTCGAAACGCGCGTTCCGGGACCGAATATCGGTCGGTCCTCCTCGAGCGTCTCGGGCAACTCCGTCTCGATCTCCTCGGCAGTGAACGTTCCGAACGTTCTGGCCTTGTCGTCGAGCCTCAACGTCCCGAAACTTCCGAGCGAGCGCAGCACGGACTCGGTGAACACGGTTGCTGTGTCTATTGTCGGTCGGGTCTCCGTCAGCGTCGGACCGACAGTCTCGTTCTCGCGGATAGTTTCGTGCAACGCCATCGTCACCGCCAGCGACTCCTGTGAGAGAACGTTCTCGTCGCGAACGACCACGACTGAGACGGTTTCGCTGCCGGTCGCGAACTGCTCCTTGACGTACACCCTGTCGTCGACCGCGTCGGACTCGATGTCGAACTGTGCAACGCTGAGGTCGCTGTCTATCCCCGTGGCACCACTTCCCACCAGAAGCGTCACAGCGAACAGCATCACGAGCACGGCACGTCGTCGTCGCATCAGCACCGACACGTATCGCTCGATTACGTTCGCCATGGGCAGGACTGTACGTCTGCTAAGAGTACTGAATTAATGCTTTCTCGCCTGTTCTATGAAGGTTATTATACCGATTTATCGTACGTCATCATAGATTTCTCGCCGAACCTCGTGGCGTGAATCGCTGTACACGTACGATAATCGAGCACAGGTCCAGTCGACCGGTGTACGGTACAGAGAGCCACAACAGCCCACCTGTATCATCAGGAAGTCACAGTGTGTCGCCCAGAAAGCTCCGGGCAGCCAGATATGGAGCGGACTTACTCTGTTTGGTCTCCTGAGAGTCGCCGTTTCAGGAGGTACGCAACGCCGCCAAGTCCCGCAACTGCACCGCCGACACCGAAGCCTGGCCCATCATCGTCTGCTTCTTCGACGTCGTCATCGTCGTCGGCCGGCATGTCGTCATCCGCATCATCCGGCATATCGTCATCGTCATCATCCGGCATGTCGTCATCGTCGTCGGCTGGTATGTCGTCATCATCATCATCCGGCATATCGTCATCGTCATCATCGGCTGGTATATCGTCATCAACTTCCGAAACCAGAAGCGTACCGACCATCCCCTGGTCCTCGTGCGGTGAACAGATGTACTTGTATTCACCAGGCACTTCGAAGGTCCAGTCGTGGTCGTAGGGTGGTTCGTGGCGCTCATCAACGCCCTCCCAGTCAGACTCGTCCGGCATCTCGGTGGGGACGATGTCGTGGTTGCCGGATTCCCAGACCCACTCGACCGTCGTCCCTTCGTCGACGTGAACGAACTCGGGTTCGAAGATGTTCTCGCCGCCTTCCCCACCGACCTGTACAGTCGCTTCGTCCTGTCCTGTCTGGTCACTGAGAACGAAGAGCATCCCGGTCATCCCCTGGTCCTCGTGTGGCGAGCAGACGTAGCCGTACCGACCAGGAACCTGGAATGTCCAGTCGTGGTCGTAGGGTGGCTCCTGACGTTCGTCCACACCCTCCCAGCCACACTCGTCGGGCATCTCTGTCGGGACGATGTCGTGGTTGCCGGACTCCCAGACCCACTCGACGGTCGTCCCTTCGTCAATCATGACAGCATCGGCGTCGAAGATATTCTCACCGTCGTCACCACCGACCTGAATTTCGATCTCATTCTCGCCGGTGTAATCAACCACGTCGTAATCGTTGGTGACGTAGACAGACCCGACCATGCCGTCCCCGACGTGTGGTGTGCAGACGTACTCGTAGGTGCCAGGATGGACGAACGTGTGGAGGTGGTCATACTCGGGCTCGTAGCGGTCCTCGACACCATCCCAGTCAGAGCGTACTGGAAGTGTATCGGGGACGAGGTTGTGATTGCCGGACTCCCAGTCCCAGTGGATGGTCGTCCCCGGATCGACCTTGATCATCTCCGGTTCGAAGATGTTCTCGCCGTCTTCACCACCGACCTGGACCTCGACGACATCCTCGTCCGTCCGGTCGTCGAGGACGAAAATCACGCCTGTCATCCCTTGGTCCTCGTGTGGCGTACAGACGTAGCCGTATCGACCCGGGACATCGAAAGTCCAGTCGTGGTCGTAGGGTGGTTCGTGGCGCTCCTCGACGCCCTCCCAGCCACACTCGTCGGGCATCTCTGTCGGGACGATATTGTGATTACCTGATTCCCAGACCCACTCGACCGTCGTTCCCGAATCGACGAGGATTGCGTCGGCGTCGAAGATATTCTCACCGTCGTCACCACCGACCTGAATTTCAACCTCGTCCTCACCCGTGTAATCGACGAGGTCTGCGTCGTCGGTCACCTCAATGGTGCCGACCATCCCCTGGTCCTCGTGGGGAGTACAGACGTAGTCGTAGGTGCCGGGATGGACGAACGTGTGCATGTGCTGGTAGTCGGGCTCTTCCCGTTCATCAACACCCTCCCAGTCACTTCGGGAGGGAATATCGTCCGGGTAGAGGTCGTGACTGCCCGATTCCCAGTTCCAGATGACGGTCGTGCCTGGGTCGATACGGATGTCCGCGGGGGCGAAGATATTCTCGCCGTCTTCACCACCGACCTGGACCTCGACGACATCTTCGCCGGTGTAGTCTGCGAAGTCGTCGTTCTCGTCACCGCCGTGGGAGTCAGCACTCCCCACACCAGTTATCGCGAGCGCCGCTGCGGCCCCGCCTGTCAGCGCGAGGAACGTGCGACGGTTCGTGTCTGGCAAGCCTGTCCCGTCTACTGTCGTATCTCTGTTCCTGAGACTCATCGTCATCAGAACAGTCACAAACTACCCTTTTCAGCGTTTTCCGAACTCAGTCCAAAATTCGTCCAAAATTTTTCCAAAATCCGGAGACAGCAGGGTGCCACCGGCGGAGTTATCGCCACGTGATTAGGACGAGGAAGAGGAGCGCAATCGTCTGGACGCCACAGAGTCCGGTAATAGCGACCTGTCTGTCGAGGTCGCTCCGGAGGAACCAGTCGATGAATCCGCTATCGAAGCCATAGAGCAGTATCCAGAGACCGTTCTGGAACACGAGGAAGACAGCAAAGATAAGCAGTCCCAGCGTGTGTTTTGCCCCGTGTCGTCGGTAGTTCCCGGCCCAGACGTACACGAGCACCAGCAGCAACGCTATGTTGACGACTGCTGCCCCCCGTGCAACGTCGAGCAGGATACTCATCGTTTCACCTCCAGTTGGTCTATCCTTTTAACTGCTTTCCAAATTTCGTCCAAATTCATGGCTCCTCCGTGTGGACGTGTGCTGTAATTTCCATGATTGTGTCCCAGTTGTGTCGTGCTTGGTCGGTCGGCAGGTAGATGTCTCCGTACCCGTCACCAGTCCGTTTGAGAACGTTGTCGTCTGTGAGGACGTCGAGGTGATGTCGGATCGTCGTGTAATCGTATCCTAGTTCTTCGGCGAGTTGATTGGCGTTCTGTGGTTGCTCGTCAATTGCCTGCAGGATGCGTGCTCGCGTCTCGCCACCCCGCGAACTCGCCAATAGATACCAGACCACGTCCTCCATCTGTTTTTACTGTTCCACGATGACTCCCAAAGTGTTTGTTATTTATTTCGAACAACCAGTTTTCGAGAGTCAGACCAGATAGCCTATCTCTCTCTGGACCCGTACATCCAGCTATGAGATCTGGAGATGCCGTGACCGGCAGGCCATCCCGAAGACGGGTGCTCGCACTGGTTGCTGGCGGGAGCGTCGTTGCGCTCGCCGGCTGTCTCGGCGGCGACGAGGACGTGCCTGACCCGATTTCACTCGATGAGGGACAGTCCTGTGAGAACTGCGATATGCAGATCGAGATGCACCCCGGACCCGTCGGGCAGGCGTTCTATCTCGACGACCCGCCGCCGACGCTGCCCGATGACCGCGACGACGGAATCGCACACTTCTGTAGCACCTGGTGTACGTACATGTACGTCCGCGAGAACGAAGAACACGACACCGCACCGGCAGGCATCTACACGACCGATTACTCCACGGTTGACTACGAGATTCAGGAGGACGCAGGCACGGACGTCATCAGCGCACACCTCGACAGGGAGGCGTTCGAACGTGCTGAAGAGCTGTCGTACGTCGTCGACAGCGACGTCGAGGGTGCAATGGGGGCCTCACTCATCGGATTCTCTGACTCCGACGAAGCCGACGAGTTCGCAGAGCAGTACGACGGGATGGTCGTCGAACACGACGACATCACGCTGGAGATGGTCGCGAGTTTGTAATCGGTCGGCCTGCTTCCTGGGACGCAAAACAACTACAACGGCGGCCACCGACGCCTTCTGCATGGTCAACGCTGACTTCACCATCGAAGACGGCATCGCACGCATCGAACTGCAGCGACCGGAGGCGCTGAACGCCGTCGATATGCCGACGAAACGCGAGATAATCGACCGGATACGCTCGTACAGAGACGACGACTCTGTCCGGGTCGTCGTCTTCCAGAGCGAAGGAGAGTCGTTCTGTGCTGGTGGTGACCTCGACGAGGTCGTCGAACACGACTTCGCACTCGAACCGTTCACCGAGAGCTGGGAGGAACTGTTCGAGGCGATGATGCGCCTCGGCAAGCCAACCGTCGCGCGCATCGACGGCTACACACTCGGCGGGGGTTTCGACCTCATGTTACACACGGACATTCCCATCGCGGCGGCAGACGCACGACTCGGCCAGCCCGAGGTCGGTCTCGGCATCGTCAATCACTTCTCGCCACCGATGCTGCAACAGACCGTCGGTCTGACGAAGACGCTCGACATGATGCTGACCGGGGAGATGATCAGTGGCGAAGAGGCCGCCCGCTGGGGGCTGGTCGCCCGGAGCGTCCCCGCGGAGGAACTGGACGACGAAGTCGATTCGGTGGCACACTCGCTCGCCACGAAGAGTCCACGGGTACTCCGAAAGCTCAAAGACGGCATCTACACGACGGCAGAGATGTCACCGCGAGCGGCGCGCTCGTATCTGGAGACCATCGCACTCGATGGTGCACAGAACGACCCCGAG
>PUMG01000319.1 GCA_003551265.1 Halovenus sp. | reverse complement strand
CGGCTCACGTTCGAGGGGACAAAGAACGCGGAGTTCGTCTTTCACCTCGAAGAGATACCGGAAGAGGTCGTCGGCGGGGAGGACATCGACATTGACGTCGAGATAGAGAATCTCGGTCACCGAACGGAATCAGAGGATTACACGATAGAGGTCAATGGTGATTTCATCGACGAGGAGAGCGTCGAACTGGGCTGGCTCGAATCCACGAGCCGAACCATCACAGTACCGACAGAAAAAACCGACCGAGGGAGATTCGGTATCACCATCACACTGCCAGATGACACGCTCTCGCAGGAGGTCAGGGTGTTACAGATTCCGACGTACACCATCGACGACGTCTCGACGAGCGCTGCGGTCCCCGGAGGCACGCTCGGAATCGAGGGCGACATCACCAACGTGGGCGACGTCGAGGGTGAGGCAACGGTCGAAATCGAGATACCGGACATCGGTGACGACAGCGAGACGGTCACCATCGAGAGCGAGGAAACCGAACAGGTGGAATTCGAGTTAGACGTCGATAACGAGGAGGTTGACCCGGGTGAGTACGAGGGACGGCTGTTCATCGAGAGTGAGATTGAAGATGAGGACGATGTTGAAGCCCACATTTCTGTCGAGGTCGTCGAACCAGTTCTGAGTATCGACGAAGTCGACTTCGACTCCCCTGTCGGTCTGGATGAAACGCTCGCGTTCGAGGTGAACGTCTCCAGTCAACTCCACCAGGATGTGACGCAGGAACTGGTAGTCGACGGCCACGAGCTCGGGAACGAAACGATGGACCTGGAAGTCGAAGCGGACAGCACTGTCGAGGAGACAATCTCTCTTGAAGACCTCTCGGAGGCATCAGAGGGTGAGTACGACATCGAACTCATGGTTACGGGTGACGAGACTGCCGTGACAGTTGAACTCCTCGACGAGGTTGATGAGGATGACGATGGTGGCCAGTCGGGTGGTGGTGAAGTCGTCGACGACGAAGGCCCAGGATTCGGCGCTGGCAGTGCAGTGGCTGGCGGCGCGACGCTGGCGTATCTGTTACAGCGACGACTCGGAACGGACGGAAGCGACATGGAGTCGTCGTAGCGACGATACCATCGAGTCGTCGTGGCGAGGTCGACACCGCGTAGTCGTAGCGACCATACCATCGAGTGAGCACGGCTCACGACAGTCTCGACCACCCGAGCGCTAACAGCAGGGTTTTTGCGTTCACTTCGAGTATCGACGACATGGACCGACTCAGCGAGTCGTTGCTCGACGCGCCGATTGTAGAGAAAGAGGGGTATCACTACTTCGTCCATCCCGTGAGCGACGGCGTGCCGATGCTCGAACCCGCGCTGATGCGCGAAATCGTCGTTCGCATCGTCAGGAAGGCCGACCTCACCGACGTTGATAAGATTATCGCACCCGAGGCGATGGGAATCCACATCTCTACGGCCGTCTCGATGGCGACAGACATCCCACTCGTGGTCGTCAGAAAGCGCGAGTACGGTCTCGAAGGTGAGGTCTCCATCTCACAGGTGACTGGCTATGCCGAGAACGAGATGTTCATCAACCACGTCTCAGCGGGTGACCGTGTGCTGGTCCTCGACGACGTTCTCTCGACCGGTGGGACGCTCTCGTCGCTGCTCACCGCACTCGAAGGCATCGGTGCAGAGGTCGTCGACACCGTTGCTGTCATCAAGAAAGTTGGTGGCGAGAACAGAGTCGAGGAGGAAGGATTCGAGGTGAAGACGCTGGTGAACGTCGATGTCGTCGGCGGAGAGGTGGTCATCGTGGACAGCGAAGGTGACGAGTGATGGACGACCGGACTGCGGGGCTGTTGTCGTCGCTTCACGAACATCTCGAGGCCACTGGCGAACGTCCGCTCTCGACAGAGGCGAACCGCTGGCTCGGTGAAGCAGAGGCGATTGCAGAGAACCTCGCGACCAGTGAGGTTGACCCCGAGACTGCTCACGAACGCGTCGAAACGGTGCTGGAACTGCTCGCAGAGGTAGACGAAACCGGCGATGAAGAAGCCGACAAGCACGTCGACGCTGCTCGTCGTGCTGGTGAGCGCGTACTCGAACGGTGAGCGCGTACTCGAACGGTGAGTCCGTGTTCGAGACTGTGGCTGTCACAGCGCAGCCATCAGGTATTTGCCTGTTCCTGTCGTAGTTACAGCCATCCATGAGCACACTCATGGTTCACCACTCATCACCCCTCACGGGGATACACACACATGTACGCTTCAGCCAAATATCTCATTCACGCCGACGTCAGGACGAACGGGGTGGTCGAGCGGAGTGACGTCGTCGGCGCAATCTTCGGGCAGACCGAAGGGTTGCTCGGCGACCAGCTCGACCTTCGTCAGCTTCAGGACTCCTCGAAAGTCGGCCGTATCGACGTCAGTATCGACTCCGAAGGCGGTCGCTCCTTCGGCACCATCACAATCGCGACCAGTCTCGACCGGGCCGAAACTGCGGTACTCGCCGCCGCGCTCGAATCCATCGAGCGGGTCGGTCCCTGTCGTGCCGACTGTGAAGTAACCCACATCGAAGACGCGCGAGCGGCAAAACGCCGCGAACTCATCGACCGCGCCACCCAGTTGCTGGCCGACGTCGAAGAGACGACTGTCACCAGCGAACAGATTGTCGAAGCAGTTCGCCAACAAGCCCGTGTCGAAGAGATCACTCGATACGAGGGATTCCCTGCAGGTCCACGCGTCGAGAGCAGCGACGCCATCATCATCGTTGAGGGGAGAGCAGACGTCCGTCGCCTGCTCAAATACGGCATCCAGAACGCTGTCGCTGTCGAAGGGACGAATATTCCCGAGGAGGTCGCGGCGTTGACGTTCGAGCGAAACACGACCGCGTTTCTCGACGGCGACCGTGGTGGCGACCTCATTCTCCGTGAGCTCCAGCAGGTTGCCGATGTCGATTACGTCGCCTTCGCACCGGAGGGTGAGTCTGTCGAGGACCTCGACCGCCGAGCGATCCTTTCGGCGCTCCGTCGGAAGGTTCCGCTCGACCAGGTCGAGACTGGTACAACCCCTCGCGAAACGTTCGCGCCGCCGACGGATGACACCGATACAGACCCACCCGAACTGTCGGGGACTGCACCGAAACCTGCAGCCGAGTCGGCCGACGAGACACCAGCGGAGAATCCAGATACAGGAGTCGAAGAAACTGTGCCGCTCACCGACGGTGATTCGGCTGTAATCGAGGACACACCCGCTGAGCCGACGAACACGGCCGGGAGTTCGGCTACCCTGGACGACAGCGACCCGATGCCAGCGGGCGAACCGGCGCCGAGCGCAGAGACCGACTCGGACAGCAGTTCTGTGGCTGTCACAGATGTCAAAGTGACCACGCCGGAGACGCTCGCGGGACACGTCGAAGCTGTCATCACGGGTGGACTGAAGACCGCTCGGCTTCTGGACGACAGTGTCGACATCATCGACGAAGTGGACGCATCGGACGCTTTCGACGCGATTGCAGACTGTGAAACCGTCCCCGAGAGCGTCGTTATCGATGGGATACTCACCCAGCGAGTGCTCGATATCGCCGCCCAGCGCGGCGTCGCGCAGGTCGTTGCCACGAAGACCGGCGAACTGGTGAAACAACCGACGAACGTTCGTATTCGGACTGCCGCCCAGTTCGAGATATGAAGCTCACGTTTCTCGGAACAGGTAGCGCGATGCCGACGGGACGTCGATTCCAGACTGGTCTGCTTCTCGAAGCCCGCGGTGACTCCTTACTCGTCGACTGTGGAAGCGGAGTGCTCCACGGACTTGCGAAAACCGACACCGGCTACGAGGGCGTCGAGACAGTGCTGCTCACACACCACCACCTCGACCACGTTTCAGACCTGCTCGTATTGATGAAAGCCCGGTGGCTGGCTGGTGAACAAACGCTGACCGTGATGGGTCCTCCGGGAACGAACGAACTGGTTACGGGCTTGCTTGCTGTCCACGAGTATATGCAGGACCGTCTCGACCTCACCGTTCGAGACATCGACCCGGAAGCGACGCCGACCACACTCGCCGGGTTCGACGTGGGCGCGATGTGGACGAAACACTCGATGGACTGTCTTGCCTACCGATTTGAGCAAGAAAAGGGAAGTCCTGCTGTTGTTTTCAGCGGAGACAGCGAGGCGTTCGTCGACCTCGTCGAGTTCGCTGACGGCGCTGCAGTACTCGTTCACGACTGCTCGTTTCCCGACGAGGTCGACGTCTCGAACCATCCGACACCAGCACAACTCGGTGAAGTGCTCTCGGAGGCGGACACACACATCGGACGGGTGTATCTTACGCATCTCTATCCACACACTGAGGGCAGGCACGACCAGATGCTGGAGTCGCTCACGACTCATTACGAGGGCGATGTCCGCTTCGCCAGCGACGGACTGACACTCGAACTCGGTGATTGATACTATGTCCCTCAAGGGTCACCTGGAACTCTCTTACAACGGTCTCAGGAAGACGACGGCGTCGAAGGGCGTAGTTTTTTCAGTAGTCTGCGCGAACAGGGAGCAATGCCCGACGAGACGAACCCGTTCGAGAACTTTCAGACACAGGTGAAGACTGCAGCAGAGAGGCTCGAACTCGACGACGGGGTCATCGAATACCTCACGACGCCCGAACGGGTGCTGGAGACGAATCTGACGGTCGAACTCGACGACGGGTCGCTAGAGACGTTCGAAGCCTATCGGTCACAGTTCAACGACGCGCGTGGGCCGTACAAAGGCGGCATCAGGTACCACCCGTGGGTGACGCGAGAGGAAGTCAAGGCACTTTCGGGGTGGATGGTGTACAAGTGTGCCGCCATCAACATTCCCTACGGCGGGGGCAAAGGCGGCATCTCATTCGACCCCGGTGAGTACTCTGAGACAGAGCTTGAGCGAATCACGCGAGCATACGCGGAAGCAATTCGACCCATCATCGGCGTCGACAGGGACATCCCGGGGCCAGACGTGAACACCGGCCAGCGCGAGATGAACTGGCTCAAAGACACCTACGAGACGCTCGAGAACACGGGCGCACCCGGTATCGTGACAGGAAAGGGGCTCGAAAGCGGTGGAAGTGAGGGCCGCGTCGAAGCGACGGGGCGCTCGGTGATGCTCACCGCGCGCGAAGCCTGTGAGTATCTGGACCGAGACATCGAGGACACGTCGGTCGCCGTTCAGGGTTATGGAAATGCAGGGAGCATCGCAGCACGGTTGCTCGACGACCTCGGCGCTCGCATCGTTGCTGTTTCTGATTCGTCCGGCGCGATTTACAACTCCGACGGTCTCGACCCCCGTGACGTGCTGGATTTCAAATCGGAGACGGGGCAGGTCGCTGGGTATTCGGGAGCTGACGAGGAACTTTCGGGAGAGGAGTTGTTGACGATGGACGTCGACCTGCTGATTCCCGCGGCACTGGAGAACGCAATCGACAGGCGTCTGGCGGAGGATGTCTCTGCGGAGGTCATCGTCGAGGCTGCCAACGGCCCACTGACGACCGGTGCGGACGAGGTGTTCGCCGACAGCGAGACGGTCATCGTCCCGGACATCCTCGCCAACGCTGGCGGGGTGACCGTCTCGTACTTCGAGTGGGTCCAGAACCGACAGCAGTTCTACTGGTCCGAAGAGAAGGTCAACAGCGAACTCGAAGTGCTCGTCGTCGACGCTTTTGCCGAGATGGTCGACGCCTACGAGAGCCACGACGCAGCCACACACCGCGAAGCGATGTATCTCGTCGCTATCGAGCGCGTGATGAAGGCGGTCGAGGGGGGTGGGTTCTGGCCGTGACAGACGTCCGACCCTATCTGAATGCACGCAGAACCGTCTCGCCGTCGCTCTCACCCGACGGTCGGCTAGCGTTTCTCTCGGACGTGACCGGCACGACCCAGGTGTGGACGACAGACGGCCCGAAGCGGTGGCCTGAACAGCGTACGTACTACGACGAGCGTGTCTCGTTCGTCGAGTGGTCGCCCGATGGTGACCACGTCGCCTTCGGCAAGGATAGCGGTGCAGACGAACACGACCAGTTGTTCGTGCTCGACCACGACACCGGAGGCATTGAGCAGGTCACCGACCGCCCCGACGCGATTCACGGGTGGGGCGGCTGGCACCCGGATGGCGGCACGATTGCCTTCGCAGCCAACCGCCGAGACAGCGCCAACTTCGACGTTCACGTGATGGATATCGACACCGGCACGGTCGAACTCGTCTCGAAAGGTGAGGGGCGCATCACTGTCGAAGGGTGGAGCCCCTCCGGAGAGCGACTGCTCGTCCGGACCGCACACGCCAGTTCCGACGACGACCTCTTCGTCATCGACACAGACAGCGGAGACCGACGCCACATCACGCCCCACGACGGCACCGTCCGGTACCAGTATCCGGCGTTTGGACCGCGGGGAG
This sequence comes from Halovenus sp., assembly GCA_003551265.1. Taxonomy (GTDB): domain Archaea; phylum Halobacteriota; class Halobacteria; order Halobacteriales; family Haloarculaceae; genus Halovenus. Next base: position 3,139 of record PUMG01000319.1, on the reverse strand, counting down.
CGGGTGTCTACTGCCTGAGCGATGTCAACAGCGATACGAAAGAACTGGTTCGCATCGACCTCGACACCCTCGACGTGGAGACCGTCGAATCTGGCGGGCACTGGAGCGTCGATGGCTTTCAGCTGCAGGCCGAAACGGGACAGATTGCGTTGACCCGGAACGTCGATGGCTACTCGGAGTGTCACGTCGGTCGACTCGCCGCAGCGACCGAAGTCGCCACTGTCGAGGTCGACTTTCTTCCCGACGAGGACTCTGAGAAGGACAGCTCGTCTCCAGCTGAGAGCAACGGCGGCGTCGTCCACGAACTCGCGTTTGGGCCGGATGGACGCCTCGCACTCACTGCGTCAGCACCGACGTGTAACCCGTCGATTTTTGTTGTTGACCCTGAGGCAGTGGACGAACATGGAACGCCAGAGACGACCTGGTGGACGAAGCCATCGGCGGGTGGAGTTGACCTCTCGACGTTCGATACGCCGGAACTCATCAGGTACGAGACGTTCGATACGGTCCCTTCGACAGCCGACTCCGAAGAAAACGCGCCGAGACGGGGGATTCCAGCCTACGTGACGTTTCCGGACGGGATTACTCCCGAGGATGAGGATGTCTCGGTCCCGGTCATCGTCGACATCCACGGCGGTCCACACGCACAGCGTCGACCGTTCTTCAGACCGATTCGTCAGTACTTCCTCGACCAGGGGTACGCTGTCTTCGAACCGAACGTCCGCGGGTCGTCTGGGTACGGACGCGAGTACGCCGCCCTCGATGACGTCGAAAAGCGAATGGACTCTGTCCGCGACATCGCAGCGGCTGTCGAGTGGCTTCACGACCAGCCAGCAGTCGACTCCGACGCGATTGTCGCCTACGGCCGCTCTTACGGCGGGTTCATGGTACTTGCAGCGATTACCGAGTATCCTGAGCTGTGGACGGCGGCAGTCGAGTTCGTCGGCATCGCGAACTGGGTGACGTTTCTGGAGAATACAGGGGACTGGCGGCGCTCTCATCGCGAGGCAGAGTACGGGTCGCTGACCGACGACCGCGAGTTGCTCGAAGCGATTAGCCCGATTCACAGCGTCGACGCTATCGACTGCCCGCTGTTCATCCAGCACGGCGCGAACGACCCACGGGTTCCGGTCGACGAAGCAGAACAGATCGCAGACGCACTCGAAGCGCGTGACGTGCCCGTCGAGACGTGCATCTTCGAGGACGAGGGCCACCACACGACGAAGCTGGAAAACCGCATCGAGCAGTTCGAGCGCATCGCCGCCTTTCTTGAGGAGTACGTCTGAAGTCGGACGGCAAGCACGTCTGAAGTTCGACGGTAAGCACGTCTGAAGGCGGACGACGAGCAGATCTAGAAATCAGGGAGGTCGTCAGGTGCTTCGTACTCGGTTTCCCAGTCGATGTACTCGTCTTTGAGCACGTCACAGACGACCTGTCCGAGCTCGGTGAGTCCGGCGTTGATGCCAGAGACTGTTCCCCACGAATCGATGTCCGGGTGGTACTCTCTGACCTTCCAGTCCTCGGGGATTCCCGGCGCGTGGTAGCCGACGCGCTCGGCGAACGAATCCCAGAAGAAATCGAACTGCGCGAGCATCTCCAGGTCGAGTACAATCTGGAACTCCGCCTCGTCCAGGTCAGTTGTTCTCGCCCACTGGATGAACGCCTCCTCCCACGCACCGTCGTGCAGGAACTCTTCGAGTTCCTCGCGCTTGTAGTCGGTGTCGCCGACAACCTCGGCGTCCTCGTACTCGTTCGGGTCAATGTGGTTCAGCTCCGGCGGCTCAGGTGTTTCGACGTCGAGACTCATACCGGACACTCGTGTGTCATGGGCATAAGTCTGTCACAGAACGCTCAATGGTGTGTCAAACAGCTGTTTTCGTCATCGAAGTTATTTTCAAAGACCGACAGAAACACAGAAACATGAGACGACGTGACCTGCTCCGCTGGAGTGGCGGAGTTGCAGCAGTGGCTGTTGCTGGCTGTCTCGAGTGGAACGGTGAGGACGGTGTCGACGACTCAGGGGGTACCGACGAAACGCCCGTACCCGAAGAAGACGCTGCCGATGACGATGATGGCACCATTGATGACGACGAGGACGCCACTGGTGACGATGAGGACACTACTGGCGACGGCGATACCGAGAACGACCAGAGTGGCGCTCGTGCGGATGGCGACCCAGTCACCGCAGTGGAGACGTTCATCGAAGTGTGGCAAGACGGTGACGTCGAGACGGTGAACACGCTCCTCTACGAGGACGGAGAACTCGAAGAAGTTCCCGACGACGAGGCCGACGAGATGGCCGCCCACGCGCCTACAATCGAGGAGATAGCACTCGACCAAGAGGACGGCGGAACAGCAAGGGTCGAGACAGTGCTCGCACCACCTGACGACGATTATGAGCCAGTGACGACGACATTCGAACTGACCGCAGTGGACGAGGGCTGGCGGATTGTCGACATCATCGAGGAGTCGGAAGACCGAGACCGTCCCGGGCCAGAGACCGTCTTTGATGTTGATGTCGACAACGGAACGCTCCGTGTGATGCACGTCGCTGGCGATGCAGTTCCTGCGGAGGAGCTGGTCATCCGCGGCGACGGGCTTTCGGAGACGGGTTCCTGGGACGAACTCTCGGACGAGATTGATGAGCGCGACGAAGTAACAGCAGGAACACAACTGTCCGTCGACGTCGAAGACGAGTACACCATCAGCGTTATCTGGACTGACCCAGACACCGATGAGCCCGTGACACTCCACAACGAAAGTGGTGTGCGCGAGAGCGATTCAGAGATAGAAGACCCGGTTAACTCGTATCTCTCAAATACACCGAACTACGACGGGTCTGTCGAGGACTTCACCGGTGAGGACGAGGTCGTCGTCCTGACCGGAAGCGATATCGAGGGATACGAGGAGGAGTTCGTCTACGACCCGCCTGCAATCCGTATCGACGAAGGGACAGATGTCATCTGGGAGATAGCCGACCAGGGAGGACACACCGTCACTCACGAGGATGGCGAGTTCGACAGCGAACTCTTGACCGAAGGCGAAACGTTCAGATACACGTTCGAGGAGACCGGAACGTATCGCTACTACTGTGCGCCACATCGCTCACTCGGACAGAAAGGCGTTGTAATCGTCGAGT
>PUMG01000056.1 GCA_003551265.1 Halovenus sp. | reverse complement strand
TTTCTCCTCGGGCACTGGATCGAAATGCGAAGCGTCCGCCGTGCCTCCGGTGCGCTGGACGAACTTGCCGAGTTGATGCCCGATACCGCCGAGCGCATCACTGCAGGTGGTGACGTCGAAGAGGTCCGCGTTGACGACCTCACAGCGGACGACCTCGTTCTCGTCAGACCTGGAGCGAACGTTCCTGCAGACGGTGTCGTCGAAGAGGGTGAATCGAACGTTGTCGAGGCGATGATAACGGGCGAATCGCGGCCAGTCAAAAAAGAGCCTGGAGACGAGGTCATCGGCGGAACGACAAACCGCGACGGAAGTCTGCGGGTTCGCGTGACCGCGACCGGTGAGGAGACGACGCTCTCGGGAATCATGCGTCTGGTCGAGGAGGCCCAGCAAAGCCGCTCTCGAACGCAGGTGCTGGCAGACCGCGCGGCAGGGTGGCTGTTCTACGCGGCGATTGGTATCGCAGCTGTAACTGCAGTCGCCTGGACGATCGCCGTCGGATTCGGACTGCCGGTTGTCGAACGGGTCGTCACCGTACTGGTGATTGCCTGTCCACACGCACTGGGTCTCGCCGTCCCGCTGGTGGTTGCAATCAACACGACGATGGCGGCACGTAACGGCATGCTCATCCGTGACCGAATCGCCATGGAGGAAGCTCGAAACCTGGACACCATCGTCTTCGACAAGACCGGCACACTCACGAAAGGCGAACAGGGCGTCGTTGCGGTCGCCCCCACCGCAGACTGGGACGAGGACGAACTCCTTGCGGTGATGGCCGCCGCAGAACGCGACTCAGAACACATGATTGCTGAGGCAATTCGTGAGGAGGCGCGTGACCGCGACTTGACCATCCCAGCTGCTCGGCAGTTCGAAGCTCTCGAAGGCCGTGGTGTCCGTGCCACTGTCAAAGTGGTGCCAGCGGTAACATCTGAGACAGACGCTGGAAGTGAGCGAGCGGATGAAACGGTCTACGTTGGTGGCCCGAACCTGCTTCGCCATCTCGACGTCGAACCAGCAGCTGAACTGAACGCGTTTGCAGACAGCGCTGGCGAGCGTGGACAGGGTGTTGTCTACCTGCTGAGAGATGAAACCGCGGTCGGAGCAGTTGCGCTGGCGGATGTGATTCGTGAGGAGAGTTTCGAGGCGATTGATGCGCTCCACGACATGGGTGTCGAAGTGGCGATGCTGACAGGCGACTCCGAGGACGTTGCCCGTGCAGTGTCTGCGGAGTTGAACATCGATACGTACTTCGCTGAAGTTCTGCCGGAGGACAAGGACAAGAAAATCATCGAGTTACAGGAGCAAGACACACTCGTGGCGATGGTTGGAGATGGCGTAAACGACGCACCAGCGTTGACGCGGGCCGACGTTGGAATTGCGATTGGCTCAGGGACCGACGTTGCAGTTGAGTCCGCAGACGTTGTCCTCGTCGAGAACGACCCGCGAGACGTGGCTCATCTCGTCCGACTGAGTCGAAAGAGCTATCGGAAAATGCAGGAGAATCTTGTCTGGGCTGCTGGCTACAACGTGTTCGCGCTGCCGCTTGCCGCCGGTGTTCTTGCACCGGTCGGTGTGTTGCTCTCACCAGCGGTCGGTGCTGTTTTGATGTCTGCAAGCACGGTTATCGTCGCAATCAACGCACAGTTTCTCCACCGTGCAGACATCACTTCCTAGTTGGCGTCACTCGACGACTATATCGCCACGCTGGGCCCCGTGATACGCACAGATATACTCGACCATCTCAGTGCTGGCGGTGAACTGGAGCGGGTCAGAGCGGTCACCCTCGTCTTGAATGTCCTCGGTCACCAGGTTATCGACTGCCTGGCCACCGTCATCACGGATTTCGAGGTTGTGCATGACGTTATCGGCGTTGATCCACTCCATTTCGTACTCTTCACCCTCCAAGAGAATGAGTGTCGGACTCTCTTCGCCTTCGATATCGGTCGGTTCGACTCCCTCCCAGTGCGAGGAGTAGCCATCGAGTACGATGGTCGTTCCTGGCTCGATCTCGAAACCGTCGACGTCATCGTCGTCGTCATCATCGTCGTCATCATCGTCGTCATCTCCGAGGCACCCTGCGAGTAGCACCATCGCCGCACCACCGGTCACTGTCAAGAACTTTCTTCGGGTTGTGTTTGTAACCATTTCGGTTAATTCTACAGGCTATTACAAAAAAGCGGCAGTGACGATTCTAAAAATGTGGGAATTTAAAACAATGGGCCGGATAGGTTGAATGTTTGAATACCATGGTTGTTCTGTTCCCCAACTTCGGATATCGAACATGCGCTCTCCAAAACAATTCATAAACGGTATAAAACTGCCAAAAAACACGTTTGACCGACGACGGACCTACTTTCGAATCGTAATACATCTTGTATTAAATGGGTCTTGAGATACAACCGGAAATACTCACACACGACTCTCTGATGGGTTTTCGATTGGCGACTCCCAGAGCAGTATCACAACTGAGCCGACGACAAGTATCACACCTGCCGCCGAGAGTGCAATCAACGGGGACACAGCGTCCGAAATCACGCCGCTTCCGAGCTGAAATGGAATTACCGTTACCGCACTCACCATCGCCATTGCGCTCAGGACGGTCGCGCGACCGAGCGTTTCGATACGGTCGTTCACATACTGTCCAGCCAGCACACGCGTCGGCTCAACACACGTCCACCCGACGAACAACGCAACGAGCGCTATCGAGGGCACAAACACCATCGCTGTCAACAGCGTACCAACAAGGAGCGGGATGACGACGAACCATCGACGTAGCCCAACGCGCTCTCGAATGAATCCGATACGGTAGCTAATCGCTGCCGAAACGAGATTGATCGCTGCATAGTACACTCCGAGCAGCGTTTCGACGTTATCGGTCGAAATGGTGAGTATGTGCAGATTCTCTTGCCCGGGAACGGGAACTGAGAGCGTGAGACTCAGGTTCAGACCGGTCAGTACGGACTCGAAGACTGGTTGAAGAAAGATGAATACGAGGTAGGTAACGGCCGAGAACAGCACGAAGTAGTAGACGATAAACGACCGGAGACGGCGCTGGCTGACGGCCTGCGTAACGACATTCCACGCCTCTCTGAGACTCATCTCGCTCGACTCGCTTTCTTCGTACGTCGTCGGTTCATCCAGCGTCACAATCACGACTAGCCCAACTCCGGTGAACAGCGCAGCAGCGAGAAACGGGTACGCCAGGTCGAATCCGCCGAGATACCCACCGACGAGTGACGCCCCGACACCTGCAGTTAACGCAATCGACTGTCCTCGACCACGAACGCGAGTAAACTCGTCACTTGCAGATACGTCCGTGAGCGTTTCGTACACCCACGCATCTTCCGTCCCCGAACGGAAGTTGTAGCCAAGCGACCAACAGATAAACAGCAGGGCAAACGCAAGAAACGAAGACGCGAGCGCAATCCCAACTAACGTCGCCGTAATGAGCGTCGACCCGACGAGGAGGCTATTTCGGCGACCGATTCGGTCGCAGACGTATCCTGTCGGTAACTCCCCCAAAACTGTCGTCAGGTTGTAAAGCGCTTCGATGATGACAATATGTGTGAACGAGAGTCCCTGTGAGAGCAAGTACAGGTACATTATCGGCCGATAGAACTCGACAGCCTCCGTCGCTTTGTAGAGATAATATTTGAAGACTGCTCCCGAGTGTGACATGAGCTACTCAGTACAGGGGTTATTGTACGTCATCATAGATTTCTCGCTGTACGTCGTAGTGTAAATCTCTGTACAGGTACGATAATCCCTGTCGTGGTGTTGAATGGCGTCGTCCATCACTCGCGCTCCAGAGGGTCGTCAATCCAGTTGTAACACCGGTACTTCTCGGGGTCGCGATCGGACGTGAGCATCTCGATGGGGATGAATCCCTTGCCGCCGCGAGCACCGGCGACGCGTTCGCTCGGGTCGTCGGAGAACGTCATGAGTTTTGCATCGAGCGAGAAGGTAAACTCCAGTCGCCCCCGATGGCTCTGGTCGGGTTCGAACGAGACCGAGACGTCACCGCTCCCGACGCCGAAGAGTGCGACTTCGCCGTCCGTCGAGACACCGATGTCGTGGCTGGCGAGTCCGCCGTCGAGCTCTTCGAGCCACTCGCGTATCCCATCTCTGTCGAGTGAGCGCTCGAGGTCGAAACTCCCGTCAGAGCTCATCGACCCCTCCTCGAAGCTGAATTCGGGATATCTGAGCAGTTCGTCGGGCAGGACGTGTGGGGTCTCCTCGGGATCAGGTGGATGCTCCGGTACGCCGAGCTCGTCGCTGATGGCCGAGCGGTCGTTCTCGCTGGGTCGGTCATCGCTACTCTCGTCGCCCATCGCTGGCTCTTCATCTGCGTGCTCGTCCGATTGTGTGTTGTCAGTCGTCATCGTCCACCTCGTTTGCGACGTAACATCGCGACGGGACCCGACACTTCACCCGCAAGTGCGAGCGTCGCTGGAATAGATGTTTTGTGATTGAGGACGGGGATGAACCTTGATGTTATAAGGGAGTCGGTTACAACCTAGACCACACTGATGAGTACAGCAACTGGCCTGACGATGGCCTCGATGTCGACGTACGCTATTCTCGGGTGTGGGAGCGTCGGACACGTCGTCGCAGACGAACTCGTTGCGGAGGGGAAAGACCTGCTGATCATCGACCGGGACGAGGGACGGGTTGAGGCGCTTCGCGACCAGGATCTCAACGCGCGTCAGGGGGATATCACGGACCCGGAAGTCGCTCAATCCATCGCAGAGCGGGACGTCATTCTCATTCTCTCGTCGAACGTCGATGTGAACAGCACCGCCATCGAGAACCTCCGTGCACAGGGAGACGACCAGTTCATCGTCGCTCGTGCGTCGGACCCGGTCTCGGGAGACGAACTGGCGAACGCTGGCGCGGACGTCATCATCAACCCGTCGGCTGTCATTGCAGAGTCTGCACTCCGCGCACTCGAAAGCGGCGAACTGGAGTACAGAGCACGACAGCTTTCGGAGGTCATCGACGACACCGAAAAGCGGATGGCGATACGCATCCACCGGAGCCCAGACCCCGACTCTATCGCGAGCGCGGCCGCACTGAGGTTGATTGCCGAGAGCCGTGACGTCGAGGCAGACATCGTCTACGAGGGAGAAATTGGCCACCAGGAGAACAGAGCGTTCGTCAATCTGCTCGGCATCGAACTGGTCTCCATCCACGACACCGACAGCGATGACTACGATACAATAGCGCTGGTCGACCACGCAAAAGCGGGCGCACCGGACGCAGAAGCCGACGCGCACATTATCATCGACCACTACGAACACGACCACGACCACGATGTCCCCTTCACCGACATCCGGCCGAACGTCTCGGCGACGTCGACGATTCTGACGAAGTACATTCAGGAACTGGACCTCACCGTCGACCAGGCTGTCGCAACGGCGCTCCTCTATGGCATCCGTGCGGAGACGCTCGATTTCAAACGTGACACGACGCCTGCAGACCTCACGGCCGCGGCGTACCTCTACCCGTTTGCCGACCACGACACGCTCGAACAGGTTGAGTCTCCCTCCATGTCCGCCGAGACGCTGGACGTTCTCGCAGAGGCGATTCGAAACCGCGAGGTCGAAGGCTCCCATCTCGTCTCCAACGCAGGGTTCATCCGTGACCGCGATGCGCTGTCACAGGCCGCACAGCACCTTCTCAATCTCGAAGGAATCACGACGACAGCAGTGTTCGCTATCGCCGACGACGACATCTACCTCGCCGCTCGCTCGAAGGATATCCGGATGGACATCGGCAAGGTACTCGCGGATGCGTTCGAGGATATCGCCGACATTGCAGGCCACTCGACAGACGCGAGTGCCGAGATTCCGCTCGGCATCTTCACCGGCATCGAAGTGAGCGACGACAACCGCCAGACACTTCTCACCCTGACTGAAGAAGCCGTCAAAAAGAAGCTGTTCGACGCGATGGGTGTCGAAAGCTCCAACGGGAGCGGAAGCTGACCGAACTTCGGCCGGGATTTTCTGTCCGTCTCAGGCTGCGACTTCGCTATCTTCGTCTTTTGCCTGCTGGACGCGCTCTGCGAGGTCGTTGACGATGACGACATCACCGACGGACTGGACCCACCGATACGGGATGATGACCCCGCGTGCGTTCGCCTGCTCCTCGGCGAACAACTCCTGGTTCAGTCCGTGCAGCGCCAGTCCAGTGACCTGCTGTGTGTCGAGGTTGAGGCGCAGATCCTCGACTTCACCCAGAAACACGCCGTTGTTCGTGTACACTTCTCGCCCGACGAGTGTCGTAATCTCCTGCGGTACGGAATCGCTGTCCATACGTCCCCTCTCGCGGGGTAGTGCTTAAATTCTTGTGCTCGATGACTGCTCAACTCTCGTGCTGAACGACTGTGCCAATCAAAACACTCATTTTCTATCCGGGGCATGTGATTGCATGCCATCCACCATCGTACACCTGGCGTTTGCGGGTCTCATCGCTGCTGCCCTCCTGGGCGAGGCGTTCGACCGGAAGTCCGTGTTGATTGTGATGGTCGTCGTCGCGTTTCCCGACCTGGACTCGTTCATCGACCTGTTCGCCCCGTACGGCCATCGCGTCGTCTTTCACAACGTCTGGATACCGCTGCTGGCCGGATTCATCGTCTTCCTCGACGTGTACGTCCGCGAGGAGTCGTACATCCTCAACCGCTGGGGCGAGTGGGGCTATCGGGTCGCGTGGGTCAGCATCTTCTGTTATCTCGTTGCTCATGTCCTGCTCGATATGGCCGACGGGTCGGTCAATCTCTTCTGGCCGGTCCACGACCAGTTCTACACGCTCTCGGGTGAGATCGAACTCTCGAACCAGCACGGAATCGTCCAGACGTTCATCGAGTGGGGCAACGGCAACGGCACACCCACACCGGAAGCCCGCGGGTCGACCGAGGAGGTAGACATCACGACCGGTGTTGCACCAGGGGATGCTCCCGAGCCAGATGAGGACCCCGAACGAACGTTCCCGGTCATCGGCGCGACCTGGGAGTTGATACTGTTTCTCACTGGGACGTTCATCACAGCGATGCGCTTTCACATGGATTACGACCTCGAAAACGGCGAATCCAACGGCGAGTGATTCTGATACCGAGGTTGATACTGATACTGGAGCTGAGAGTGCTCACCCACAACGAGAACAATTATCCTGGCGCTGGCCGTTCGTTCACATCATGTCTGAGCCAGCAATGACGCGGTTTCCGGTGCCCGACGTCGAAGACCTGCCTGCCGATATCAAAGAGCGCATCGAGTACGAAACCGACCGAGCGGGATTCACCCCGAACGTGTTCCTCGCCTACGCCTACAGACCGGCACAGTTCCGTGCCTTTTTTGCATACTACGACGCGATCGTTGAGGAGTCGCCGCTGGCACGCGAGGAAATCGAGATGGTAATCGTCGCCACGAGCGGCACGAACGACTGCCTCTACTGCGTCGTCGCCCACGGGGCGCTCTTGCGAATCTACGCAGAAGACCCCTATCTCGCAGAGCAACTGGCGACGAACTACCGGACGGCGAATATCAGTGACGCTCACAGAGCGATGTGCGACCTTGCAGTGAAACTGACGGAACGGCCGACGGCGGTGACCGACGACGACATCGACCAACTCCGCGACCACGGCTTCTCGCTGGAAGCTATCTGGGATATCGCCAGTCTCACCGCATTGTTCAACCTCTCCAACCGGATGGCGCTGTTCGCAGACTGGCGACCCAACGAGGAGTTCTACAGTCTCGGACGTGGCTCTGACTGATACTGGCGGGCGCAAATCCGATAGATTTTCGTCCGTCAGTATGTCCCACGTATCTACCGTAGTTTACAGAAATATATTTCTGTCTTGTATCTGTCTACCGGTGTAGCGTAGCAAAAATGAGACGACTCTTCAGCTAAAATCATAGAACATCCGCGTACGTGTTGCATTTTTCTCGGCGTTGATTCACCAGAACCATAGCGATACTCGATGTCACTGCACAAAATATCACATCTACTTTTATAGTACCGTGTTCTGACAATCGCTGACACAGCTCGGAAAGTCTTTTAAACGCGCAGCAACTCACACTGTCTAATGAGTAATATCGACTGGGAGAAAGACGACCCGTTCGAAGAGCAACGGGAGAAAGTCGAGAACCCCATGAAGCGGCTGTTCCGTGACTACGGTCTACGGTACTGGTGGGCGGCACTCGTCGCAATCATCGCTTCTATCTTCGCGCGTGTTCTCGACTTGCTCCCGCCAATATTCCTGGCAGTGGCCATCGACGCCATCTTCCGTGACGAGATGAGCTACGCAGAGGCACTGCCGTTCGGGAGCGAGTTTTTCGCACCGTACATCCCCGAGACACAGGTCGACCAGTTCTGGTTCACCATCGCGCTGTTGCTGGGTGTGTTTCTGTTTGCGGCCATCTTCCACTGGTTCCGCAACTGGGGATTCAACTACTTCGCCCAGTACATCACTCACGACGTGCGGACAGACAGCTACGACAACATGCAGAACCTGAACATGGATTTCTTCTCGGACAAGCAGACCGGGGAGATGATGTCGGTGCTGTCGAACGACGCCAACCGCCTCGAACGCTTTCTCAACGACGGAATGAACAACATGTTCCGGCTGGTCGTGATGGTCGTCGGTATCGGTTTGCTGCTGTTCGCGTACAACTGGCAGCTCGCGCTCGTGACGATGGCGCCCGTGCCGCTGATTGCGATTTTCACGTACGTCTTCATCAAGCTCATCCAGCCCCGATACGCCAGGGTTCGGTCGATGGTCGGGAAACTCAACAGCCGACTCGAGAACAACCTCACCGGCGTCAAGGTCATCAAATCCAGCGTGACCGAAGACTACGAATCAGACCGCGTCAACGACGTCTCCTGGAACTATCTCGACGCGAACTGGGACGCCATCCGGCTTCGCATCAAGTTCTTCCCCGGTCTTCAGCTGCTGGCCGGTCTCGGATTCGTCCTGACGTTCCTCGTCGGCGGCTTGTGGGTCATCGACGGCCCACCAGGTCCGTTCAGCGGCGAACTAAGTACTGGCGCGTTCGTCGCGTTCATCCTCTACAGCCAGCGGTTCATCTGGCCAATGGCGCAGTTCGGACAGATAATCAACATGTACCAGGATGCACGCGCGTCTGCGGCGCGAATTTTCGGGCTGATGGACGAACCGGACCGCCTCCCCGAACCGGAGGACGCGCCGGACCTCGAGGTGACCGAAGGTCGTGTCCAGTACGACAACGTGACGTTCGGTTACAGCGACCAAGAGACCATCGTCGAGGACATCGACTTCACCGTCGAAAGCGGCGAGACGATTGCACTCGTGGGTCCGACGGGTGCTGGCAAATCGACGGTGCTCAAACTCCTCTTGCGGATGTACGATGTCGACGAGGGCGCAATCCGAATCGACGGGCAGGACCTCCGCGACGTCCGCCTGAAGTCGGTTCGTCAGTCGCTTGGCTACGTCAGTCAGGAGACGTTCCTGTTCTACGGCACCGTCGAGGAGAACCTCACCTACGGTGCGT
>PUMG01000260.1 GCA_003551265.1 Halovenus sp. | reverse complement strand
TGTTTGCCTCCTCGGCCTGGGCGATTCCCCACGCAATCAGCCTCGGCTACACTGATATCGACCAGGTTCTGTTCTGGCAACAGCTTCGATTTCCCGGGACCGTGTTCGCACCAGTCGTATACTTCGTGCTGGTGCTCCGATACGCGGGCTACGAACGCTGGCTCTCTCGGTGGACGTACACGGGGTTGTCGGTAATTCCCCTGTTGACGATTGCTGTCGTATGGACGAACGCGTCCCACGGACTGTACTGGGAGTCTGTTTCAATTACCCGGACCATGGGCGTGTCGACACTCGTTCCCGAGTTCGGACTCTGGTACTGGCTCAGTCTCGGATATCTGTATCTGCTCATGTTCGCGAGCCTGTGTCTTCTCGGGGTCGAATTCGCCCGGTCCGGTCCCGTCTACCAGAAACAGGTCAGTGTAATTTTTCTGGGCGGTGCTCTCCCGCTGATTACGAACGTGGCTGTGAACATCAAATTCGGCCAGGAAATCGTGGTCGATTTCACGTCGGTGACGCTCGTGATTATCGGACTGGTCTTCGCGATTGCACTGTTCCAGCGGGATCTGCTGGATGTACGGCCCGTCGCTCGTGACCGCCTTCTGGAAGAACTAGACGACGGTGTCGTCATTTTCGGACCACAGGGGGTGGTCAGGGACTTCAATACAACTGCAGAACAAATTATCGACAGGCTGAACAACGGCCAATCGGTCGAGCAGGTTCTTCGTGATGATGTGAACGTAGATGGCGGCGAGTTCAGTGCCGAAATCGATGGAGTCGAACGAGTGTTCCGGGCGCGTACGACGACGCTGACGAACAGCAAGGGCGAGGAGGTTGGTTGGATACTGTACCTGAACGAGGTCACCGAACTCATCGAACGCGAGCAGCGTCTCAGCGTGCTTAACCGTGTGCTACGCCACAACATCCGAAACGACCTGAACGTTGTGACCGGCTATCTGGAGCTGTTACAGCACACTCACCCAGCCGACAGAGACTACAGTGACCATGCGAGAGCGGCACTAGAGAAGACCCAGCAGGTTATCAGACTTGCAGAGAAGGCGCGACACATCGAACAGACGTTACAGCGAGGCGATACAGAGGTCGTCGAAGTTGAACCGATAGTTGAACGGGTCTGTACCGACATCCGAACGACGTATCCGGACACGAACATCGAGTTCACGCCGACTGCAGACGATATGTCGACAGCGGTTCGGGTCGTCGATAGCGACCTCCTCGCGATGGCGCTGGGTGAACTTGTGGAGAATGCGGTGTTTCACAACGACCAACAGACACCCGAAGTAACTCTCTGGTTTGAGGCCACAGAAGGTGAACTTCACATCAACGTCACAGATAATGGGTCGGGAATCACTGAGGAGGAGATCGACTTTCTGGGCACACGAGCAGAGAACAGTCTCGAACACGGAAGCGGACTCGGACTGTGGCTGGTGGAGTGGACGGCCTCGCTCTCTTCTGGTGAACTCACGTTTGCGAACAACACTCCCCGGGGAACGACAGTCACGCTGTCGCTTCCGTCTGCAGATTTTTCTGAGAATAACTCTCGACGAGATGGTGTGTAGCTGGATTGCAGGCGGGGTTGAGGAACTCCAGGGAACAACGAGCAACGTCAGCGTGTGGCGCCCACATATGCGCGTGCGACAATTGCGAGTCCGAGCGCCGTTGCGAACGCACTGAACAGTTCGTCGAAAACCTCTCCCGGCGCACCGGAGATTGCACCACCGATAATCCATCCGACAATGCCGAGAGCGATGAACACGACAAGGGCGAGGAGAATCAGCCCCACCGTGGAGAGGAAGTTATTGCGAGCGATGCTGGCAGAGGTCGAGAACGCCTCGAAAAAGGACTGGTTGTCGAGCGCGATCGCTGCCGGGAAGAAAAACAGAAAGACGATGAACAACAATCCCGGAATTACGAACAACAACAGGCCGACGGTAACGAGAATCCCGAACACAATCGACCCGAGGAACAGGTGAAGGACGTTCCAGCCGATGTTGTCGGTTTCGAACTCTGCGAACGTATCCCCTTCGTTGCCGAACGTGTCGAGTCCGACGATAATGACTGCCAGTCCGAGTACGTAGGCAATCAACCAGAGAACGGCAGCAATCGACGGACTCAGACCCAGCGCCAGTGAAAGCTCCGCGATAGAGGCTTCGAGTTCCGCCTCGGCGCTTTCCAGTGCCTCTGTCGCGTTCGGTCCGAGGTCCTCACGAAAGTCTGCAGTCTCCAGCGAGTCGAGGATACCCTCGACGATACCGGTGTAGATATCCTGCCCAGCAGCAGTTCGAATGATGCCGAACACTGCCAGTCCAGCGATGATGACTGCAGCAGCCTGTGTTGTCAGTCGGTCGATAGCCTCCTTGAACGTTTGCCCGACGGTGAATGTCATAGCCAGAAGAATGCTCCGAGCGAAGATTAATAATAGTTTACCAATCGTTTCATCGACCAGTATCTCAAACGTGGCCGACCGTGACGTAGAACGGAACAACCTCTCGCTGACGATACTCCCCATCTTGCATCTGGCTGATGACTTCTCGACCCATTGCTCGCCACTCTTGGCGAAGTGTATCGAACGTCTCCGGAGTGGTGTTGCCAGCCAGAATCGTCTCCCGGTCGCTCTCGATGCCGATTCCGCTGGCTTTCTTGCGGGTACTTTCGAGCGCCAGTGGGGTGTACGGTGGTTCGATAGTCCGTTCGTGGTCGTAGCGCCTGACTGTAACGTCGTCGAGACCCACAGTCGAAAACAGCTCGGGAACCGCACCGAGGGTTGCATCCGTGTCGACGCCGTCGAGATACAACCGTCGGGCTCGGCGAGCGAGCGGGGCTTCGCTGGGGACGCTGGAATCGATGCAGACCTCGCTGTTGTCGGGTTCGATGACGGCGAGGCAGTCACTGGTGACGCGGACGAACTCTCGAAGGCTAACGAGTGGGTCAGGGAGATTGACCAGCAGTGCCTGACAGACCACGAGGTCGAACGCACCGTCTCGGAACGGAAGTCGCGTCGCGTCACCGAGCACGTGCGGTGGCTGAACGTGTGACAGGAGTGACTGGTCGGCGTCTATCGCGACGACCTCTCCAGGGACCTCCTCACGGAGAACGCGAGTCAATTCGCCCGTTCCAGCACCGACATCGAGAACCTGGTCTCGAGTTTCGAGTTCGAGGTCTGTGAGCGCTTCGCGCGAATCGCTCCACATCCCTTCGCGAGTCGCTTTCAGGTACTCTGCGCTGAATCGTCGCACACTGGGGTTAGTTCGGTCCCGCACAAAGAGGTTGTCGAAGGAGCCAAAACGCACCCCTCGAAAACTCGCCAGGAGTTTCGTCCGTCAGTGTCGAAGTTCGTGCACTCGTTCGACGTTCCAGGCGAAGCTTTTTCCATCTTCTGTCGGCGTTTCGAGTACGAGCGGAAGGTTGCGGATTGCGTCGTGATTGACGAACGCACGCATTCCGTCCTCACCGATTTCACCCTCTCCGATGTGTGCGTGTTCGTCCTTGTTCGTTCCACAGGCGTGTTTGGAGTCGTTGAGGTGGACACACGCGAGGTTTTCGAACCCGACGATATCGTCGAACGTCGCGAGACTCTCCTCAACCGCTTCGGGCGTCGAGAGGTCGTAGCCCGCCGAGAACGTGTGTGCTGTGTCGAGACATACTTCGAGACGCTGGTCGGTCCGGTCGAGTGCTGCTGCGAGGTGTTCGAACTCGCCACCGAGTTTGGTGCCGCTGCCGGCGTCCGATTCGACGAGAACCGTGACATCCTCGGGGACGTCGAGCTGGTCCAGCACGTGTGCAGCGTTGTCGAGACCCTGTTCGACCCCTGCACCGGTGTGTGCGCCGAGATGGACGTTAACGTACTCGACGTCGAGACGGGAGGCCGCATCCACTTCTGCTTGCATACTGTCGATTGATTTCTCGCGCAGACCCTCTTTCGGCGTCGCCAAATTCACCAGATACGAGGAGTGGATGACCCAGGGACCAACTCCGGCGTCGACTGTCCCCTCCCGGAAGCGCTCTGCCTGGTCGTCGTCGATGTCTGGGAGTTGCCAGACCTGCGGTGACGTGGTGAATATCTGACCACAGTTACCCCCGATGTCGAGCTGTCGACCGACCGCATTGTCGACACCGCCGCGAATCGAAACGTGTGCGCCTACGTACATACCAGCACGGAGTGCTCGCGGACACATAGGGACTTCGAACGCAGCACCAGCCAGTGTCAATGCACCACGAACAATCGTACAGAAGCTTTACTGCTGTTTTTTACCGCGACGCGCCGAGACGGGTGCCCTGTCTTCGAACGAGCGTTCACAGCTTGGACACAGTCCTTTCTCGAAGAAGACGGTCGGTCCCGCTCGTGTCTCGGGGTTCCAGCGAACGATGTAGCCGCAGTACTGACAGCGAGTGGTTTGACGCGCCATAGGTGTGTCTCGGTTACACAGGAGTATAATCGTACCTCCTGACCTGTATACCAGTTACCTTAAATCACAGAAGGACTGTAGAGGCAGGTATGGGACTGGAACTGGAGCGAGACTGTCCGAAGTGTGACTCCTCGGCGTTCTGGCGTGTCGCCAGTACGCGAGTACATCTCGGCGAGAAGGTGAAATGGCACTGCAACGAGTGTGACTACGGATTCGTTAAGATAGACGGAACTGTCGACACCGCAAGCGCGTGAGACATGACCAAATCCATCGACGTGTTGCTCGTCGACGAGGACAAGGAGACGCTCGCGCTGGCCGAGACGTTCCTCGAACGCAAAAGTGACCACATCGTCGTCCAGACGGAGACCGACCCCTCGGTTGCGATTGAGCGACTCGTCGATGGTGAGTTCGACTGCGTCGTCAGTGACTACCGAATGCCGACGATGAACGGCGTCGAACTGTTCGAGACCGTCCACGAACACCGTGACATCCCGTTTTTCCTGTTCACCGGGTCGAAAGCCGAAGATATCGGTCTCGACGTATGCGAGGACACTATCGGATACGTCCAGAAGGGTGTCGGTACGGCACACTACGATGAACTCGTTGAGGGAATTGAATCACGGTGCCAGTGAACAGACACACAGTGTCTCGGTAATCTAACACACGGAGGCTGTGAGTAAACCCCGATCCTACTCTTCGTCGAGTGCGTGCCACGAGAGCCGTGGGTTACGGGCCGCACCAACCTGGTCGATGCGTCGTGCCGCAGTCCGCTGTGGGGCGTTCGCAAGCGTCTCCTCATCCGTGCTGGCGACGGCGTTGAACGCGGCCGCGAGGTGGTCGAGCGAGCGCCTGTTCTCGATTTCTGTCGGTTCGGTCATCAGCGCTTCGTCGACGATTTCGGGCCACTTCGTCGTCGGTGGATGTACCCCGTAATCGAGCATCGCCTTGGCGACATCCGCGGCGTCTGTGTCACCTGCGCTGGCGACGAACTCGTGGTAGAACGGGCTGAACGGAACCTCGTAGTCGATCTGCTCGGCGAGGTAGTTGGCGTTCAACACGGCCTTGGCGCTGGTGTCACGCAACCCTTCGTCACCCAGCCGTGAGATGTACGCGAGTGTCTTGACGAGCACCAGCCAGTTGCCGTGGAACCCGTGTACCTTGCCGATGGTTTGCTCGGGTGCGTACCGTTCGTAGCCCGAGTCGGTCTCTCTGACGTGTGGCGACGGAAGGAACGGTGTGAGTCGGTCGACGACGCCGACTGGTCCGGCACCTGGGCCACCACCACCGTGGGGCGTCGCGAACGTCTTGTGGACGTTGTAGTGCATGATATCGAAGCCCATGTCGCCGGGCCGACCGCGTCCAAGCAACGCGTTGAGGTTTGCCCCATCGTAGTAGAGCAAACCGCCGACGTCATCGACCATACTGGCAATTTCGACGATGTCCTGTTCGAATAGCCCGAGCGTGTTGGGGTTGGTCAGCATCAACAGTGCGGTCTCCTCGCTGAGTGAAGCGTCGAGCGCATCGAGGTCGACGCGGCCGTCCTCGCCGCTTGGGAGTTCGACCACGTCGAAACCAGCCATCGCTGCGCTGGCGAAGTTCGTCCCGTGTGCGCTCGCGGGAATGACGATTTCACTCCGGTTCTCGCCGTTGTGTTCATGGTAGGCTTTCGCGATGAGAACCCCCGTCAACTCTCCGGCAGCGCCAGCAGGTGGCTGGAGCGTGACGTCGTCCATGCCACCGATGCGTGCGAGGTAGTCCTGTAACTGGGCGTACAGGCCAAGCGTTCCCTGCACCGTCTCGGCGTCTCGGTCCGGATGGACTGCCCCATCTGCCAGCGCAGCGACGTCCTCGGTGAACTTCGGGTTGTACTTCATCGTACACGACCCGAGCGGGAACGGGCCGCTTTCGATGCCGAAGTTCATCTGGGAGAGTCGCGTGTAGTGGCGTGCCAGCTCTGGTTCGCTCAGGTCAGGAAGGTCGAGGCTGTCCCGTGTCAACTCATCGGGCAAGGGCGTGTCGATTTCGACCTCGCGAGTGTGCTTCTCCGAGAGCAACGGCTCGTATCGGTCACCATCGACCCAGCGCGCCTGGTCGTAGCCGTCTTCTTTGCCCAGTTCGTCGGTCATCGAACCACCTCCGAGAGCGCTTCGACGAGTCCATCCACGTGTTCCTCGTTCGTATCTGTGACACAGAACTGGAGGAGGTGGTCGTCGATTGCGTGAACTGCATAGCCCGCTTCGGCGAGGTCACCGGCGACAGCGGGTGCCGGCTGGTCTGTCCGGGCGACGAACTCCCGGAAGTGGTGACGGTCATGTACCGGCGCAGATATTCCCGGGATGTCGTCGACTCGCTGTGCGAGTTCAGCGGCGCCCTCGATGCAGTCAGTCGCCAGTTCGACCAGTCCGTCCGGTCCGAGCGAGGCGGCGTGAATCGCAGTCCGAAGAGCGACCCACGCCTGGTTGGTGCAGATGTTGCTCGTCGCACGCTCTCGCCGGATGTGCTGTTCGCGTGTCTGAAGCGTGAGTGTGAACGCCCGTCTGCCGCTGTCGTCCTCGCTGACGCCGACGAGCCGTCCCGGAACCTGTCTGAGGAACTGGTCGCGTGTTGCGAACATCCCCAGTCCCATGCCGTATGCCGTTCCGAGACCGAGTGTCGCAGCCTCCCCGACAACAACGTCTGCCCCGACCGACCCCGGCGACTCCAGAACCGAGAGCGCGACGGGGTCCGAACCGAGACAGAACAGCGCATCGTGATTGGAGGCGAGGTCACCGACCGCAGACAGCGACTCTTCGACGACCCCTCGTACTGTCGGCGACTCGGCGTACACCATCACGACGTCGTCGTCGATGCTGTCACCAAGTGCCTCGATGTCAACTGCGCCGTCATCCATCGCGTAGGTATCGACTGACAGGCCCGCGCCGTCTGCATAGTTCTCGAGCACGCCTCGCTTGCCGCTCCGGAGGTGTTCGGGAACGAGCACGCGCGACCCGGTCGTCTGGCGGACGCGCGAGGCCAGGGTCGCGGTCTCGCCAAGGGCAGTTGCAGCGTCGTACAACGAGCAGTTGGCAACCGACAGTCCGGTCAACTCCACCAGCATCGACTGGTACTCGAACAGCACCTGGAGGAACCCCTGTGCGATTTCGGGCTGGTACTGGGTGTAGGAGGTGATAAACTCCTGTCGGTCCGCGAGATGGTTGACAAGCGAGGGAACGTAGTGGTCGTAGTGCCCCCGACCGAGGAACTCGACGAGGTCGTCGTTCTCTCCGAGCAGTGACCGCATCTCCGTCCTGACTGTCTGTTCTTCACGCGCCTCGATGCCAAATCTTCCGTCGAAGGCAACCTCCTCGGGGATGTCGAACAGGTCGTCCTCGTGCTCGACGCCGATGGTTTCGAGCATCGCCTCCGTCTCCGCTGACGTGTGCGGTGCGTACGGGCTGCCTGTGTCGTATGTACCCATGCTAGTTTGACTTGGTAGTACCCATACGATGTTCTTTCGGTTCAGAGTCGATGGCGAGAGTGACGAAGGACTTTAACGCTCCAGTCACGTAGGGTGTGGTATATTATGCAGCACGTGAAGATACCCGACGACCGTATCGGGGTTCTCATCGGTGAAGGTGGCGAGACGATGCGTGAGATCGAATCACGCGCAGAGGTCCGTCTGGATATCGACTCCGAGTCCGGGAACGTGCGCGTCGAGAAAGTCGGGGACCCACTCCGGGGGCTGAAAGGTCCTGACATCGTCAAGGCCATCGGTCGCGGGTTCTCTCCCGAAGATGCACTCAGACTGCTCGACGACGACATGATGATGCTCGACATCGTCGACATCGACGCCGCCTCGCGCAACAGAAACGACCTCCGACGACAGAAGGGACGGCTCATCGGCGAGGGCGGACGAACCCGGGAGTTGATGCAAGAACTCACTGGCGCATCTGTCACAATCTACGGCTCGACGCTTGCGACGATCGGCGGTCCACAACAGGTGGCTGCTGTCCGCGAGGCCGCGGAGATGATTCTCGAAGGCGCACCACACGGAACGGTGTACTCGTTCCTCGAAGACAGACGGAACGAACTGAAACACAAAGGAATGGAGTACCATCCCTACCACGGCTGACACTCGGTCGACGAAACGATTGATAGTTTTGACAGTCTCTGTTCTGACAGTGCAGATGGATTTAACCGCGTCCGGGACGTACGTCGAGCCATGACAGGGAAATCAGACCCGTTCGGCGACATCGAACAGCTCGTCGAGGACTTCGTGACGATGCGCCCATCTGTGGGTCAGCGACCTCCGGTCGACGTGGTCGAGACCGACGAGGAGGTGCGTGTGTTCGTCGACCTCCCGGGGCGAGACAGCGACGACATCGACGTGACGCTCGAGGAAGGGCGACGGCTCACCGTGACGGCAGCGGCAGTCGACACCGAAATCGAAGGTCGATACGTCACCAGCGAGCGTTCACAGGACGAACTCAGTCGGTCCATGACACTACCTACCACTGTCGACGAGACAGAGACACAAGCGAGTTATGACAGTGGTGTGCTGGCGATAACGCTGCTTAAACAGCGTGAGGATTCTGGAACTGAGATTCCTGTCGAGTGAAGCGATAGGGATTATCGTACGTCATCATAGATTTCTCGCTGTCCGTCGCGGCGAGAATCTCTGTACAGGTACGATAACCCCTATAGGACGGAAACTCGGTATTTATCAGTAAGAGGTTTCTTCGAGGTCGTACAGGTCGCCGTACTTCTCGGTCACGTACTCGAGGAAGTACGAGGCGGTAAACTCCTCACCAGTCGCCTCGCGGATGAGTTCCGGCGTGGTGTACCGGCAGCCGTGTTCGTGGACGTTCTCGTTCAGCCAGCCGTAGAGACGGTCGAACTCTCCGGCTTCGAACTCCTCGTCGAACTCGCCGATATCGGATTCAGCAGCGGCAAACAGCTGTGCAGCCAGCACCGACCCGAGCGAGTACGTGGGGAAGTAGCCGAAACTACCCTGCGCCCAGTGGATGTCCTGCAGACAGCCCTCGGCATCGTTCTCGGGACGGAGACCGAGATACTCCTCCATCTTGTCGTTCCAGACTTCGGGCACGTCACTCACGTCGAGGTCGCCCCGAATCAGGTCGCGCTCTATCTCGAAGCGGACCACGATGT
>PUMG01000235.1 GCA_003551265.1 Halovenus sp. | reverse complement strand
ATGTATGTCTTGCTTCCCCGCTTCATCAGTCCGACGTTCTCGAGACCTTCGAGATAGTCCGTATCAGCCCACGAGGTGCAGAGAACGTAACGCGCCCAGAACGCACTCTCGGCGTTCGTCTCGACGAGAAGCCCGTTCTCACCTTCGGACACCCGGGTGACCCTCCCGTCTCGACGGTCACAGCCGTTTCTATCGGCCTGTTCACCAGTCATCTCGAGGAACAGTCTGGAGTTGACGCCCGACGGGAAGCCAGGGACGTTTTCGAGGTGTGCGTTTCGTCGAAGGATGGGCTCATCCGCCCGGAGCACGAGCGTGTCGAGTCCCGCACGAGCGGTGAAAATCCCTGCTGTGAGCCCGGCAGGTCCCGCCCCGACGATGCAGACGTCGACTGTTTCGGTCTCGACACCAGTTCTATCTGTTTCTGACATACCCGTCCGGTCGTGTGCTTGCCAGTAAACAGTTCGGTATCTCGTCCGTGCACTGCGTTGACCTCCACATGAGTTAAACGGCTCTTTTACTCTTCCTCGTTCTTTTGTCGAACACAGAGAAAACTCGAAGTAGCATGAAACGACGGACGATGTTGGCCACCCTCGCAACGACGAGCGTCGTCGTCGCTGGCTGTCTCGGTGACGGAAACAACACGGCAGAGCCGGACGACGAGAACACACCCAGCGACAACGACAGCGACGACAACAGCAGCCACGATAACGCCAGCAACGACGACACGGAAACCGGGGAGACACCAGAATCGGTTACCGGCTACTTCGACGGCGAATCGGCCCGACCCGAGTGTGAGAAAGACGCAGAGACTGTCGAGGTCGAACACGGCGACGACACACAGGAGTACCAGACTGCGGAGACGGTTCCGTACCCTGAGAGAGAGGAGTTCGACGACAACATTGTCGAGTTCGTCGAGCGTTTCGAGCACGCGTACGTGACACACAGTGCGCTCTGTAACGGGTCTGGCTCAGAGGACATTCTGAGCGTCGACTACGACGTGGACAGAGCCGAGACGTTCGACTGGTACGACGACATCACTGTCGTCTTTTTGCTCCGGGCGGGTGGACCGACCTGGGGAATCGAAGACGACGGCTCCGAGTGGATGGCAGGGCTCGCATACGACGGTGTCGTCTACGCTGTCGACGAAACAGGTGCAGCAAGAGTCGACTTCGACGATGCACACGAACTGGATGACGAGGAACTCGAATCTCACGCACCCGACCCGCTCGACGACGGTGGTCTGGTCGACGAGTTCGAGTGACCTTTCGCTCTGTCCGGTTCGGCTCTTCTGGATGTGAGAAATATAATGGCCGTCGCGCTCGAAGAGACACTCAATGTCGTCAGCAGAGACCAAACAACCGTTGATCGTTCCGGTCGCGAACCCGGAGACAGTTGACCGGTTACTCGATACGGGAATCGATATCGCACGGGCACAGTCACGGCCGCTCCTCGCAGTACACGTCGTCGAGGTCCCACCACAGGTGCCGCTGTCTGAGGGAGACCAGCTGCTGGATGACGAACCGCAGTTGCTCGAATATGCGGCCGAGAAAGCAAGAGCGTGTGACGTCCCCGCCGAAACGAAGCTTCGCTACGCCAGGGATACCGCTACGGGCATCGTCAGCAGTGTCGACGCCTACGACGGTGCGTCACTGCTCATGGGATGGCGAGGACGTCCGCGACGTCGGGATATCGTGCTTGGGAGTTTTCTCGACCGTGTCCTCGCGGAAGCACCCTGCGACGTGTACATCAAGCGAATTAAGTATCCGACGCGCACTCTCGACTCGATACTCGTCCCCATCGCAGGTGGGGTTCACGACGAGCTTGCGACGGAACTCGCCGGTGTTCTCGCGTCCCAGCACGACTCCAGTGTGACACTTCTCCACGTCGAACATCCCGAAGCGGACGAGCGAACTCACACCGAGAAAGCGGCTCTGCTCGCCGACCGACGCGAACTGCTCCCCGAGGAGAGAGATGTGAGTGAACAACTCGTCGAAAGCGCCCATGTCGCAGGCGCAATCTCGGATGCAACTACCGAACACGACCTGACTATCATGGGCACCACGCGGGACCCGTTTTTCGGCAGAAAGCTGGTTGGCTCCGTCGCACAGGGCGTCGGACGCACAGCAGGCAGTTCAGTGATTCTCACACGACGACAGATGGAGTGATACTGCTGGCAGACGACAATCCGCCTACCTGCATTGAACGGCGAATGTTTCTTTCGGGGAACTGTACGCCGGAGAACCGAAACGGATATCAAAACCGCTCGGATAGAGAGTGATGAGCCGAGGTAGCCTAGCCCGGCCAAGGCGCCTGCCTCGAGAGCAGGTGTCCGCAAGGACACGGGAGTTCAAATCTCTCCCTCGGCGCTTCTGACTC
This sequence comes from Halovenus sp., assembly GCA_003551265.1. Classification (GTDB taxonomy): domain Archaea; phylum Halobacteriota; class Halobacteria; order Halobacteriales; family Haloarculaceae; genus Halovenus. The sequence continues at coordinate 7,206 of PUMG01000235.1, read as the reverse complement.
GAACGGACGTGAAGAGTCTGAGCAACGCGTGAGATTTGAACCACGCGAACCCGAACGGAGGGAGGGTTGCCATCGGGTTTAAATCTCTCCCTCGGCGCTTCTGACTCGAACGGACGTGAAGAGTCTGAGCAACGCGTAAAATCTGAACTGCACGAACCGCTGCCGACCGGTATAAATCCGTCCGCTCCTAACCCCCCTCAATGCTGACTCGGACGCTCGCGTTCGTCCTCTTTCAGACCAGCAGACCCTCTCAACTGCTTCTCATCCTCGGTGTGTATCTCTTCGGCGCGCTCGTTGCGCTCGGACAGGGAGCAACACTTCAGGTTGAGACGCTCGCCCTCGCCGCTGTCCCGCTCGTGCTGGCGTCTGCCAGCGTCCACTACGCCAACGAGTTCGCCGACTACGAGACCGACGCACTGACGACCCGGACCCCATTCTCCGGTGGCAGCGGCGCACTCGTCGAAACCGGTACATCGAGATGGGTGCCGCTGTACGCCGGTCTGCTTTCTCTCACACTGGCACTGCTCGTGACTGGCATCTTCCTCGCGACTGACGGGGTCACGACGACCGCGACAGCCGTGCTGGTGGGAGCAACCGTTCTCGGCTGGCAGTACTCCGTCGGTCCGCTGAAACTCGCCTGGCGGGGCTGGGGGGAGGTGACGAACGCCACACTCGGCGGACTGTTGCTCCCGGTCTACGGCGCGGCCGTCCTCGACGGCCCGCTTCTCGAGGTTGCACTCGCCTCGATTCCGTTCTTTCTGGTCGTGCTGTTGAACCTGTTCGCGACCCAGTGGCCAGACCGTGAGGCCGACGCGACAGTCGGAAAACGAACGCTTGCAGTCCAGTGGTCGCGACATCGGTGTCGAGTCGCCTATGCCACCATTGCGCTCGGGGCAGCACTTTCACTCGCGCTCTTGCACTCGTCGGTACTCACACCAGCGGTCCTTCCAACTGCCGTGGTCCTCGGGAGCGTCCCGATTGCGCCACTGGTCGTCTGGGGAGTGCTGGGCTACACCGAACGCGACATACCGTGGCCGACCGTGAGCGCGATGGTCGGACTCCTCACACTCCAGTGTCTCGCCTGGCTCTGGGTGCTCCAGTGAGAACTATAGCAATTATCACTCGTTCCGTTGACCGGTATCACCGGTCGTTCTCTCCGTCGCGAACTTTCCGGGACTGAGCGACCAGTCCCAGTCGTCGTACTGCAGCCGAGGGGTGGTCTCTTCTGGGAGATAACCGAACGACTGCAAGAACGAGAGTATCCCTGCTTTACCGCCGAAATCCGCACGGAACCACCGCATCACTCGCGGGACGGTTACCCTCCTCTCCGCGGGAACGTACTCGACACTCTGGTCGAGGTAGCTCTCGGTCGCCATATCGAGTTGCTCGTCGATGCGCTCGCGTGTGTACGCCGCGATTGGTGGACAGCTCGCAGCCCCACAGTTGAGTGCAAAGTGTATCCGTGGGTCACGCCTGTCGACCTCGTGGGTTCTGGCGAACTGTCCACGGAACGGACTGCGGACGTACCCGAGCGTGTACTTGCTGTACGAGCGCCTGAGAATGCGGTGTTCGATGTGATCCAGGCTGAGGTCTGTCCCGGCAACCGTCACGGCCGGAATCGAGAAGAACCGGCGACGCTTCTCGTAGGTCTCTCTGTGCGTGTCGAGAAGTTGCTGCGTGCCTGCGTTGTAGAGGTTTATCCAGAACGCGAGGCGGGCTTCGTCCGAGTCAAGACCGGTTGCTAACTCGGCACTGTCGACCGCTGCGAGGATGCGCTCGAACTGCTCGGTCGACTCCTTGCGTCGAACAGCAAGCAAGAACTGCTCGGAGATGCGCACGGGGTCTTCGTTCACGGATTTCACTACGAGCGCTCCCTGTATCAGCGTTTTGTGAAACCAGTACCGACGGCGCACACCCGCGCAATCTGATGCACCGTCCGTACTGGTGTCAGAGCATCACGATGTCGTCGTCGCGTTCTTCGGGGACGGTTATCGTTCCGTCGAGGACAGTCAACCCTGTTCCGCCGACTTCTGGGGTCTGCCCGAGCGTCGCTACGACCGTTCCCGGGCGGTCGAGGACGTAGCCACACTCGACACGCACCTGCGCCGTCTCAGCGTCGAAGGCTCCGTACTGTGTGAAGTATCTCCCAGCGCCAGCGATTGCAACACCGCTTGCAGCGCGCTCACAGCCAGGGGCACTGGGGTCGAACACCCGCGCATGAACGTGTGTTCGCTGGCCAAGCGTGTCGAACGTGAACGCACAGACCCTGGCTGTGTCCGTCTCTTCGAGAACTGCCGTGAGTGTCTCTCTGTCGGGTGAACTGCTGGTGAGGTGTGAGAGAAATGTAACGGGGACGAACAACGTTCCGCCGAAGGCGTCCGTCCGGCCAACTGGAAGCTCCGTCGCGACATCTTCGAGTGCGGCCACGTCGACGCCGAGCGCCGGAGCAAGCCGCTCCAGCGAAATCGACGCCTCTGTCACCTCGTGGTCGGCCAGCGTAACCGCGACGTGCCTGTCAGAGTTGATGTGAACGGAGACCTCGCGCTCGCCTCCGTCTGTATCCACGACGAGCATCGTCTGTTCCCCGAGTTCGATTACCTCACGTTCGGCCAGCGCGGTACAGCCAGCGACAGCACCGTCGACAAACGTCTGTATCTCGTTACGCTCGGCAAGCGTCTGCGCCTCGTTACGCTCGACGAGCCTCTGCGTCTCGTTACGCTCGGCGAGCCCCCGGGTCTCGTCACACGCGACGTAGACGAGGTCGTGGTCCCCGCCTTGAGTCGGTGCGACTGCGCCGCTCGTTCCGAGTTCGCTCGCAACTGCACGGAGTTGACTGCGAGTTATCTCGTCGGGAACGACCGCAATCGGAACCCCACCCATCACCTCGTCAGCGAACGCATCGACCAGCAAGACCGGTTTCGTCTCCATACCACCACCTCTCGGTGTGCCCTCAAGAATCCTGTCCCTGCTCTTTGGCTTTCGCTTCCGCGACGAGTTGCTCTCCTTCCTCGGTGACAACGGTCAACTCCGGCACTTCGACAGGGTTGCTCTCCTCGTCGATGGCAACGAACACGAAATACGACTCGGTAGTTTGCTCGCGCTCGCCGGTAAGTGGGTCCTCGCCGTAGGCACGCACACGAACGCGAACGCTGGTTCGCCCTGCCTGATAGACGTACGACTCCAGAAACGCGATGTCGCCAATCTGGAGCGCCCGGGCGAAATCAACCGAGTTGATGTGTGCGGTCACACAGGGCTGGCCAGCAAAGCGCATCGCGCTCATGGCAGCCACTTCGTCCATCCAGTGCAGCACCCGGCCACCGTGAGCCGTGCCGAGATGGTTCGCGTGGTGGGGCTGGACGCTGTTGCGGTCCTCGATGAAGGTATCCATCAGTTCGACCATCGGCCGTGGCTTTCGTGGCTGGGCTAAGAAAACCACCGACACGCCAGTTCACTGGAACGTGATAGCTGTTGGTATGACTCTCAGGACTCCAGATACTCGCCACGGACGACGAGCACCGGGTCCGACGTTCGCTTCGCGATTCGTTCGGCTCGGTCGCGGAACACGTACCGACGAATCGATGGGCGACTCTCGCCAGCAACGATGAAGTCGTGATTCTCCGCAGCGTCAAAGATGGCTGCTGTCGGCGAGTTGTCGACGACAACTGAGCGAGAGATGCGGTCCGAGTCGACACCTGCACCCACGAACGCTGAGGCTGCGGTCTCGATAAGTTGCTCCCCTTCTGGCCGGTTGCGCTCTTTCGAAACTACGTGAAAGAGCGTGACCTCGATGTCCGTGTCCTCGAGCACGGTCGTGACGAGATTGGTCATGTGGTCGACGTTCACGTCACTTCGAAACGCGACGAGCATCCGTTCGAGGACCGGTGCCGGGTTGGGAATCAGAATCGCGTTACAGCTCGCCTCGACAGCCACGCGCTCGAACGTCTTGAAACGGTCGGGGGTGAACACGAGTCGAGAGATGACTGGACAGCCAGCGTCTTCGAACACGGAACGTCGCTCCTCGAGCTCTCGCTTCGCTCGCGCCCCCCACTGGTCGTGCGCCTGTGCAGGTGAGGTCTGGTCGGGGATTTCGTGGTAACCGAGCAGGAGCACTGGTATCGAGGCGAACGCATCGACGATGGTCACGGGAATGCCCTCTCCGTCGAGTACCGAGACGGGAACGAGCAGGCGATGAGTTTCTGTACCAGTCATTGACAGGTGAGTGGTTGAAGATAAACGATGCAGGATAATATCGGTAGTTCCCAGTCGGTGCAAACAGCACTCCAGTTGCTCTCGTTCTGTTTTCAGAAAGCACCACATCAACAACGTATTGTTACTCGTGGTCACGGACGAACTCGACAACGTCGTCGACGACGCGCGCTGAAAAGACACCACCCTCCTCGAAGTACTCATCCGGTCTCATCTCGCCCTCTGACTCCTGAAAGAGGTGGTTGAGTTCGTCGTACACGTCGAGGGTTGCGCCGTCGTCGTCTTCGATAGCGTCCGCCCAGACCGGCAGGTCGTCGTCGACGGTAATCTGGTAGTCCCGTCCACCGAACGCGAGCCATCGTGGAATGTCGAGGTCTGCGAGTGTACCCGTTCGGTCGTACTCCTCGAAACTCTCATACAACTCTCTCCCACCGAGATGGACAACTTCGCCGTCGCCGATGTCGAGACTCTCGACTCTGTCCGCAATCTCGGTTGCCTCGTCGAGTTCCTCCTCGTCGATGACGCCGATGTCGTAGAGATGGCGGTTCTGGTCGCGGATGGTTTCGGCCATCGACCGGACCGGGCCGGGTGCCAGCATGACGATGCCAGCGAGCGCGCCATCTCGTTCTGCGATGCGGGGGGCAAGCGCACCGCCGAAACTGTGGCCGACGACGAACACCTGGTCGTCGGCAACCCGGTCGTCTTCGCGGAGTGTATCAACCGCGACGAGCGCGTCGTCTGTCGTCTTGTCGTCGATAGTCCAGTTCGCGGGGTCGACCTCACACGCGAAGTTCCGTTTGTCGTACCGAAGGACCGCGATACCGTTACTGGCGAGCCCCCAGGCGAGTTCCTTGAACGGCCTGTTTGGCTCGAACGCAGTCTTGTCGCGGTCGTGTGGTCCGTTGCCGTGGACGAGAACGACTCCTGGAACCGCCTCATCGCTCTCGGGAACTGAAAGCGTCGCGCCGAGCGAACAGGTGTCGGTCGCGTCGAGCGTGAGTTCTTCCTCCGTGAACGCCGACTCGTCGACGTACTCCGGCACGTCCCACTCCCCAGGCGGGGCGACAAAGAATCCGGCGAGACCGGTCTCGTCGAAGTAGAGTTCGAACTCCTGGCGACCCGCAGCGAACTGGACATCGACCAGTACGAACTCGAACCCCGCTTCAACTCCCTGGTGTTCAGCCGAGAGAACCTCCTGTAACTCACCGTCTTCCTCGATGAGACTGTCCCACACCATCGACAGCGTCTCGACGTCGAGATCTGCAGCAGCGAGTGGCGCAACCTGTTCGTGTGCCTCCTCGAACGCACCGGTATCGAGAAACTCCACAAACTCCCGTGCTCGTGCTTCGAGCGTCTCGGGGTCGAGGTCATCCGACTCGTCATCACGCTCGGTCGGCTCATCATCCGTTCCGTCGGTTGTGTCGTCTGCTGGTGGTTCCGGCGTGTCCTCGCCATCGCTCTCAGCGGGTGTCTCTGTGGCATCTGGAGTCGGTGTCTCCTCGGATTCTTCCTGGTCGTCCCCCAGACACCCAGTGAGAATGACAAGCGAAAGCACACCACCAGCCTGGAGAACCGTCCTGCGGTTGACCTGTTTCGTCCCACTGCCGGTACGCTCAGCGTTCATGGCCGGACGCACGAGCTATCAGTGATTAAACTTTTTGTGAACGTCGTTTCACAAGGTTTGTGAGCGGACAGCGCACTGCCTGGATAGTGACTATACCGGTCGACGGAATCTGTGAGAGATGCTCGACCCGTCTGTGCCGTGTGAGAACTCTCACTCGTTCCGTCGACCGGTCTGCCTGCCGTCCTCACGGACGTAGACGAGTGCCGCCGCCAGTTCCCGCCGGTCAACTCTGTCCTCGGACTCTCTGAGTCGCTCACGGAATCTGTCGGGCGTCATGTTCAATGTTAACATAAGACATAGACAAACATATCGCTTTCGGTGCCGAGAACACTCCGCCCAGAAACAGGCAAAAACCCACAGAATGTTCTCCTGTACGTTTTTGAACGCTCGTCGACAAGCAGAGGTATGGTCGTTACAATCGACGATATCGAGACCGTTTCTGTCATCGGCGCAGGGCAGATGGGACGGGGAATCGGAGCAGTGGCCGCACTCACAGGATACGATGTCTTTCTGAACGACATCGACGCCGAACAACTCGAAGAGGCCCGCGAGAACATCGAGTGGTCGTACAGCAAAAGTGTCGAGAAAGATGTCATTACCCAGTCCGAAGCCGAGGACGCGCTCGACCGTATCACGTTCACCACGGCGTTCGACGAGGCTATCGAGGGGGCTGATTTCGTCACCGAGGCAGCCGTCGAACAGCAGGCTATCAAAGAGGACATCTTCGAGGATCTCGACGCGACTGCACCGGAGGACGCGATTCTCGCGACCAACACGTCGGGGTTGAACATCACCCGACTCGCCGAGGTAACCAGCCGTCCGGCGCAGGTTATCGGAACACACTGGTTCAACCCGCCGATGCTGATGGACCTCGTCGAACTCATCATGACCGAACACACGCCCGAGGAGGTCGTGGAAACAGCGGAGACCCTGGTCGAAGCGTTCGGCAAGACACCGATTCGGTGCCAGCGCGACGTCCCATCGTTCATCGTCAACCGACTGATGCGACCCTACGGTGAGGAGCCAGCGTGGATGGTCCACCGTGGAGAGTACACCATGCGCGAGATTGACTCTGCGATGAAATTCGGCGAGGGATTCCCGATGGGTCCGTTCGAACTCGCCGACTACACCGGAGCGATTCAACTCCGTGTCGAAGGGGCACAGGACCACCTCGAAGACGACCGTCCCCTGGCGTACGAAACCGACGTCTGCCCGCTTTTGTATCAACTCTACGAGAAGGGACGGTACGGCCGGAAGACAGACGCGGGATACTACGATTACAGCGAGCAGGACGAACTAGACATACCTGTCGACGCCGGACAGGGGTTCGACACACTGCTCCTCTGGGCACCCATCGTCAACGAGGCTGCGAAGAT
>PUMG01000328.1 GCA_003551265.1 Halovenus sp. | reverse complement strand
GTTATGCGCGGGTTTGGGATGCTCGCTGACGACGAGGGCTTCACGGAGGTTGCTGGACGTACCCGGCGCGACCTCGACGAGGCATTCGAGAAACGGCGCAAGCGGCGCGAGCCCCTCAGCAACGACCGGGATTCGGCATGATCGCGCTGGACACCTCGTTTCTGATCGACTACCTCCGGGGCGTCACTGCCACCGAGACGTTCCTCGAAAAGCGAGAGTCGTCGGTATACTACGTCCCGACCGTCTCTCTGTTCGAGGTGTATCGGGACGCCGCGTGGGCAGACACCGAGACCGTCGACGCAGTCGCTGATGCCATCGGATGGACGGAACCACTCCCCTTCGACCAGGCTGCAGTCGGGGAGGCCGCGAAGATTCATGCGGAACTACTCACGGCGGGTACGCCGATCAACGCGGCGGATGTGATGATCGCCGGCATCTGTCGCCATCACGGTGCAGCGCTGGTCACGCGGGACAGTGATTTCGATGCTGTCGAGGAACTGGAAACGCTCACCTACTGACCGGGAGTATCGTGCCTGTTCAAAGATTCATCCTGGCGGATTCCGGCCGATTTATATAACTGACGACAGATTTGGTAACACGATGGAGAAGGCGCTGTGGTATCTCATCGCTGGCACCAGAGGTGGTGCGAACCGGGCACGCATCATCCGCCTTCTCTCCGAGCAACCCAGAAACGCGAATCAACTCGCGGAGAAGTTGGACGTGGAGTACAACACGGTTCGGCACCATCTGGAAACGCTCGTCGAACACAACGTCGTCGAAGCGGGTGGGTCCGACTATGGAGAGCTGTACTTTCTCACCGACCAGTTCAGGCAGCACGAATCGACGTTCGAGCGAATAACTGAAAACCTGGATGAGAACCAATGACCGAGTTCACAATCGCAGCCGGAATGTCAGCACTTACGGTGGTGTTACTGGTGGTGCTGACGTGGACCTGGATTCGGGAGTACCGAACGCTCCGAACGCCACTGATACTCGGTGTTGTCCTGTTCTGCCTTCTGTTTCTGGTGGAAAATGTCGTCTCACTGTACTTTTTCTTTCTCTCCGAGCAGATGTTCTACGTCACCGACGCCTCGATAAAACGCTTCGTTCTCATCAAACACGGCCTTCAGCTGTTCGCAGTCGCCGTTTTCACGTACGTCTCTCTCCGGTGACTCAACTGCGTTCGCCCTCCACGCCAGCGGAGGACCGGAACGGTCTGCCCGAAGGAAACACCGTCACAACTGTCAGAAACAGCAGCGCGACGAACTGGAGAGCCCGGAGACCGACCACAGTGTACATCGCGGTCTGACCGCTAGCGTATATCATCTCCGTCGACAGGTACGCGATGATGGCAACGACGTTCTCGACAGCGAGCACGGCTGCAAAGAGCAACAGCCCAAGCAACAGCGGCGACCGGAACGTCCGATAGTTCCACAGCCAGATACCGATGAGTACTGTCAGTAACGCCAGGTTCACCGTCGCGAGTCCAACCGCAGAGCCCATCCAGACTGTCATCGGTGGTCGTAGTTTGCTGTTCGGTAGTGATAGGGATTACCGTACATCATCATAGATTTCTCGCCGCACGTCGCAGCGAGAATCGCTGTACAGCTACGAGAACCCCTATGAGTTGTTTTCATCGTCGAACTACTCCACATTAATCGTGTCGGTTACCCATCCTCTCGCGCCGTCCGGTCTCGAACTCGTTCTCTCGCTGTCTTGGACGTTACCATCTCTGTCTATCATCCTGATGACCACCTCGTGTTCGCCCTGCTCGGTCAGTTCGTAGCGCCACTGCCGCCAGCCGTCACCGACAGACAGCGGTTCAGTAATCTCTGCTTCCTCCCACGTCTCACCGCCGTCGGTGGAGATCTCGACCCGGTCGACTCCGTCGTGGCCGTCGTACGCCTGCCCGCCGAGCAACACCCCGTCTGCCGTCTTCTCAACTGTCCACAGCTTCGCTACCGCGCTTACTTCACCCGTCCCGTCCCAGCCTCGCTCTTCCCAGTACCCGTCGATGTTTTCGTCGAGAAACTCGATTTCGGTGAGCCACTTGACGTTGACCTCGCCCCAGTGCCCAGGGACAATAACGCGAACGGGATGACCGTGTTCGCGTGGGAGAACCTTTCCGTTCATCCCGTAGACGATGAACGATTGCTCGAACGCCTCGCGCGTGATGACGTTCCAGAAGCCGTCGTCTGCGTGCATGGCGACGTAGTCGCCGGTCGCACCGGTTCGCTCAGATATTTCGCTCGCCTGTACGCCGGTCCAGACTCCGTTGTCCATCTCTCTGTCGTTGAGGTCCTCGCCGACACACCGGAGTGTACTGAACCGATGTTCGCTGTTCATCCCCCGGAGTTCGTCGTAAGAGAACGTCTCCGCCGAGTTGACTTCACCACTGACTTCGAGTGTCCAGTCGTCGGCGTCGATGGTGGGAGGGACGCTGGCGATGTCGATAGTGTAGAAGTTTCCGATTTCGCTCACGAGGTCTGGACTGCCGGGGAGGTCAAACGACTTCATTTCCGCCTCTGCGAGCAGTTCATCCGCACCGCTGACGTCCTCGTCTGCGAACTCGTCGAGACCGGGGAGGTCCTCAGCAGGAGACCGGAGCGAGCCAGCGAGGTAGGCTGCCCCGGCGAAGCCGACGACGCCGAAACTCGTCTGGAGAACCTGCCGACGGTCACGGTCGGGCCAGCGTCTGCCCTCGTGCAGGGAGAGTTCGTCCTGCCAGGGTCGGTACGCGAGCACGACGACGAGCGCGGCTGGAATCGCTGATCCGAGTGAGAGCAACGGTGCACCAGTGAGTGCAAACGCGAAGAGCCACACGAACACGGCGGTTGCTGGAGCGTGTCCAACGCTGTGACGGCCAAGTTCCAGTGCGATTGCCGTCGCGACAGTGAACAGGGCAACTGTGACGAACAGCGTGAACGACATGTTGATGAGCTGTCCGTACGCCCCGAAGACATCGAGCGTCGTGTTGATGATAACTGCCGGGGTGTTGTGGACGACGAACGAGGAGACTGGAGTGAACGCGAACGCCTCCGTCAGTCCTGCCGCTGCAAACGAGCCAGCGACCGCAGCGATTCCTGCCAGTACGGACGTGACCGATTGCTTGCTCGTCACAGCCTGCCTGATTCGCTGAAACTGTGCCTTCATCGGAATCTGGTCGCCACGACGCCGAGGACTCCGAGGACCAGAAGTCCAAGTGCTGCTGCGACGCCGGTGCTAACCGGGAGCAGTCCGTCATCGTCGTCGTCCATGTCGTCGCTCATGTCATCGTCCATTCCGTCGTCACTCATGTCATCGTCCATTCCGTCGTCCATGTCGTCACTCATGTCATCGTCCATTCCGTCATCCATGTCATCACCCATTCCATCATCGCTCATGTCGTCATCACCCATTCCATCATCGCTCATGTCGTCATCACCCATTCCATCATCGCTCATGTCGTCATTACCCATTCCGTCATCGCTCATGTCGTCATCACCCATTCCGTCATCGCTCATGTCGTCGTCACCCATTCCGTCATCACTCATGTCGTCGTCACCCATCCCGTCATCGTTCATGTCATCGTCACCCATCCCGTCGTCGGCCACGGCAACGCCAGCAACAGCGACGCCAGTTATCGTGAGCAGTGCAACCGTCAGTACCAGACTGGTCACCAGTCGTTCTCGCATAGTCGTATGAGCCATCATCGAAAACACGTATAATGATTTTTCAAACTCTGTACACAATCACACTAGACTGGGTGCAAACTCCGTTGAAACTTCGTTGTAGATTGGGTCAGATTCCAGCCCTCCCCATCGAAGGAAACCGACATCTGCTTGCCACCGGAGTCCAAACTCCCGTCCGTGTCAGCCAGCCAGCGCGACCGGGTCGTTCTGTCCACAGTTATCTTCGCCGTGTTGTTCGGACAGGTGTTGCTCTACCCTGGCATTCCTGACCTCGTCGCCGCTCTCGGAGCGACACCGGTCGAGTGGGGCGGTGACGTCGGTGCGGTCCTCGACGCGGGCAAGTGGTTCCTGACTGCCGAGTTTCTCGGCTTCATCCTCTTTGCCGGTCTGTGGGGTGCCCTGAGCGATTCTCTCGGGATCCGAACCTCGCTCGTGGCCCTCAGTGCAGTGCTCGGTGCCAGCGGTTATTTCGTGATTGCCGTCCTCGCCACGGCTGGAACACCGCCGTACGAACTGATTCTCGCGCTTCGCTTCCTCCAGGGCGCGGCGACTATTGGCGCGTTCTCGCTCGCAGTTACCACGCTGATGGACCTCGACGGCGGCCACGGACGAAACATGGGTGCGGCAGGACTGGCGATTGGCGCAGGCACGGCACTCGGCTCACCACTCGGTGGGCAACTCTACGAAATCGGCCCGCTCGTACCGCTGTACGGTGCCGGTATCGTCCTCGTCGTCGCTGGATTACTGGCGATGGTTGCAACCGACCGGACGCCCGTCCCTGGCGGACGCAGTCTTCGTGCGATCTTCGACAGCGTCCGGCGACGACCAGCAGTCACTGTACCCTACGCGTTCGGCTTCATCGACCGTCTCACCGCTGGCTTTTTCGCGCTCGTCGGAACCGTCTACTTCCAGACGAACTTCGATATCGGTGCCGCAACCACGGGAATCTTACTCGGCGCGTTTTTCGTCCCGTTCGCGCTGTTTCAGTACCCCCTCGGGCGGCTCTCCGACCGTATCGGCCGAATCATCCCCGTTGCGGTCGGTTCGGTTGGGTACGGAGTCGCTATCATCGCTGTGTTCTACGCACCGACAGTCCTCACGGCAGGTGTTGCGATGGTGTTCGTCGGACTTCTGGGCGCACTGGTTGCGCCCGCGACGATGGCGCTGGTGACGGATCTGGCGGCACCAGACCAGCGCGGGGTGGCAATGGGCGGGTTCAACGTCTTCGGGAGTCTTGGCTTTCTGACCGGTATCGTCGGCGGAGCGACCCTCGCGGGTGCTCTCAGTTTCGAAGCTGCGTTCCTCGTCGTCGGGCTTTCGGAAGTGGCAATTGCGCTCGTCATGCTGCCCGTGCTGTTCCGCCTCGATATCACAACGCCCATACTCTCACGTCAGTAGTGTTCACCGGAGGGATTGGATGACGAAAAAAAGAGAAGACGACTATCCGGACCGAACCCTGTATCTTCCGGGACCCACTGAAGTGCGTGCTGACGTTATCGAGGCGATGGCTGAGCCGATGTTCGGCCACCGCTCGGAACAGATGACCGACCTCTACACGACGATTGTCGAGGACACGAAGGAATTTCTGGACACTGACAACGACGTTATCATCCTCACTGCTTCGGGGACGCAGTTCTGGGAGGCGACGACACTCAACCTTGTCGAGGAGAACGTGCTGTGTCCGACCAACGGCGCGTTCAGCGAACGACAGGCTAACGTCGCCGAGCGACTCGGTAAGAACGTCGACAGACTGTCCTACGAGTGGGGAGAAGCGGTCAAACCCGACGACGTTCGAGACGCGCTGGAAGCGAGCGACAGCGAGTACGACGCAGTCGCCGCCGTGATGAACGAGACATCGACGGGCGTACGCAATCCAGTCGAGGAAATTGGAGACGTCGTCGCCGAGTACCCAGAGACCTTCTTCATCGTCGACGCCATCTCGGCGCTTGGCGGTGATTACATCGATATCGAGCGTCACGGCATCGACGCAATCTTCACGTCAGTACAGAAAGCGTTCGCCATGCCACCGGGGCTTGCGGTCTGTGTCGTCAGTGAGGAGGCCTACGAGCGAGAACGCGAGAAGGAGTCTGCCTCGTGGTACGGCGGATTCCAGCGGTGTCTGGACTACTACGACCGGAAGGGACAGACGCATTCGACACCAGCCATCTCGCTGATGCTGGCGTACCGCAGGCAGATGAAACACATGCTCTCCGAGGGTCACCATGCACGCGACCAGCGTCACCAGGAGATGGCCGCGTACACCTGCGAGTGGGCACGCACTCACTTCGACCTCTTCGCCGAGGAAGAGTACGAGTCTCAGACTGTGACCTGTATCGAGAACACCCAGGGGATAGATGTCGCCGGGACCATCGAGACGGTTGCCGAGGAGTACGACATGGTCTTCTCGAACGGCTACGGCGACATCGGTGAACAGACGTTCCGCATCGGGCACATGGGCGAACACACCGTCGAGAGCATCGAGGCGTTGACCGACGCTATCGAGGACGTTACTGGCCTCTGATTCACCTACATTTTAGAGGTGACCGGACAACACTCCGGTATGGACGCAACAGAGGACCAGCAGTCGGAGGACAATCCGTACATACTCACTCCAGAGACGGATTTCGACCCTATCGACGAGTTGACAGAGGAGGCAGCACGAAAGCAGGCAGCGTTGCTCCGCGAAGCGGTTCGCTATCACGATTACTGTTACTACGTCCGTGCAGACCCTGTCATCGGAGACCGGACTTACGACGCACTGTTTGCTCGACTGGAGGAACTGGAGTCCGCGTTCGACCTCGACAACGAGACCAGTCCGACACAACGAATTGGTGGCCAGCCAGTCTCCGAACTCGAGACGGTCGAGCACGTCGTTCCAATGCTCTCACTCGACCACACCGGCGAGGCCGAGGAGGTCAGAGCGTTCGACGAACGCGTTCGAGATGCTCTCGCGGATGGTGCGCCGGGGACGACCGTCGAGTACCTCTGTGAACCCAAGTTCGACGGTCTCTCACTGGAAGTGGTGTACGAAGATGGAACGTACCAGCGCGCGGCAACGCGGGGTGACGGCTTCGAAGGCGACGACGTGACCGAGCAGGTGCGAACGATTCCGACCGTGCCTCAGCAGCTTCGTGGGGACTATCCCGAGTTTCTCGCAGTCCGTGGGGAGGTGTACATGCCTCGCGATGGCTTTCAGGCGTACAACCGCGAGCGTATCGAGCGCGGCGACGAGCCGTTCGCAAACCCGAGAAACGCCGCCGCCGGAACGCTCCGTCAACTCGACCCCACTGTCGTCGCAGAGCGCCCGCTGTCGGTCTTTTTCTTCGACGTGCTCGATTCGACAGCCGAGTTCGAGCAACACAGCGATATTTACATCTCTTTCCCAGAGTGGGGCCTGCGCGTGACCGACCACGAGGAGGTCGTCGACGACATCGAGGACGCCATCGAGTACCGACACGACTTGCTCGAACACCGTGAACAGCTCGATTACGAGATCGACGGGGTCGTCATCACGCTCGAAGACCGCGCCGCGTGCGAGGCGCTTGGGTCGACCTCGCGTGCGCCCCGGTGGGCGTTCGCCTACAAATTCCCTGCCCGGAGTGAACGGACAATTCTTCGTGACGTCGTCGTACAGGTCGGGCGAACGGGCCGACTGACTCCCGTTGCACTCCTCGACCCCGTCGAAGTTGGGGGCGTCACTGTCTCACGGGCGAGTCTGCACAACCCCGATGAGATTGCTCGACTGGACGTGAACGTCGGCGACGAAGTGGCTATCGAGCGAGCGGGTGACGTCATTCCGGACGTGACGGAGGTCACAGAGAAACACAGCGAAGGAAGCTACGAGTTTCCTGAGCGCTGTCCCGTCTGTGAGAGCGAAATCGAGCGCGACGGCCCGCTCGCGTTCTGTCCGGCAGGGCTGGGCTGTCCTGCCCAGCGCGAACAGTCCATCGAGTACTACGCCAGCAGGGACGCGATGGACATCGAGGGTCTTGGCGGCAAGCGAGTCACACAACTCGTCGATGCGGGTCTCGTCGAAGATGTTGCCGACCTCTACGAACTGTCCGTCGATGATCTTGCAGAACTCGATGGCTGGGGCGAAACGAGCGCAGAGAACCTCGTCTCGGGGCTCGAAGAGACCAGAGAACCATCACTAGCGGCGTTTCTGACTGCACTCGGAATTCCCGAAATCGGGTCGACAACGGCCCGCGAACTCGCCCGTCACTTCGGTACGTTCGCAGCGATACGAGAGGCAGACGAGGACGAACTCCAGGCAGTTCCCGACGTGGGAGAGGCAGTGGCGACAGCTATCCGCGAGTTTTTCGAAACCGACGAGAACCGCCAGGTCGTCGATCGCCTGCTCGAGCACGTCGACCCACAGACAGTCGAGACGACCAAGAGCGACGAACTCGACGGAGAGACGTTCGTGTTCACGGGGGCACTCGACCGCTTCACCCGGAGTGAAGCACAGGAGGTAATCGAGCGCCACGGCGGATCCGCGACGAGCAGCGTCTCGGGCAACACCGATTACCTCGTCATCGGTGAGAATCCTGGTCAGCGAAAACAAGACGACGCCGAAGAACACGGTGCACGCGTCATATCCGAGCAGGAGTTCATCTCGCTCCTCGACGAGCGAGGAATTACGGTTTCTTAGTCACAGTCGCTGTCACACGTGCGCTGTCGGCGGGAATGACGCACAGTCTGTAGCGGCCTGTCTCCGGAGCATCGAGTGCGTACCTTGCTGTCTTGTCGATGAGTGCGCTCACGAGGTCCGTCCCGCTCGGTGAGTCGAGGACGACAGCCGTCTCACCGTTTTGCTGGCTCACCACCTCGACAGTGAGACACTCGCCGCTCGTGGCAGTGAAGTAGAGTCGACCGGCGTCGTCGAGGGTTTCGTGAGCGGTTCGCCGTAGCAGGGCCATGCCGTCTTTTTCAGCACGTTCTTCAATGAGTACGTCGAACGGTCAAAATTTACTTTGAGCTATCACTACGAAGTGACTATCACTCGAAACCGGACGTTCGCAACCACCACTATCATACTGCCTGGAGCCTACCCTCGCACATGGACGAGGAGGAGCTGCGAAAGCGCGTGCGCGACCTTCCGGACGAACCCGGAGTCTACCAGTTCCTCGATGGAGACAGGGTACTCTACGTTGGAAAGGCAGTCGACCTCCGGAGCCGCGTCAGGTCCTACACCGACCCACGAAGCGAGCGCATCCGACAGATGGTCGAACGGGCCAACGGACTCGACATCGCCGTCACCGAGACGGAATCGCAGGCGCTGTTGCTCGAAGCCAACCTCATCAAGCGCCATCGTCCGCGCTACAACGTCCGCCTGAAAGACGATAAATCGTACCCGCTGGTCGAGTTGACCGACCACGAGTTTCCTCAGATTCGCATCACTCGTGACCCGGCGTCCGGGTCGACCGTGTTCGGACCGTTCACTGACCGGGGACAACTCGAGACCGTCGTGAAAGGGCTCCGAGACGTCTACGGGGTTCGAGGCTGCTCAGACCACAAATACGCCAGCAGAGACCGACCGTGTCTCGACTACGATATCGGACTGTGTACGGCACCCTGTACTGACGAGATAGACCAGGAATCCTATCTCGCCGACGTCGAAGCTGTCGAGCGGTTCTTTCGAGGAGAAAACGGGATTCTCACCGACCCGCTCCGCCGTGAGATGGACGCTGCTGTGCAGGCTGAGCGCTTCGAGCGAGCCGCGAATCTCCGGGATGCGCTCGCGACGGTCGAGACGTTCACCGAAACCAGTGCCGATGCAATCAGCACGGCAGGCGAGAAATCTCGACGGACCGACGTCGTGGGTGTCTCGCTCGCAGGAACCGAGCCAACAGTGGCAGTGCTGCGGGCTGAACGAGGACAGCTCATCGACAGGGAACAACACACGCTCGACGCG
>PUMG01000095.1 GCA_003551265.1 Halovenus sp. | reverse complement strand
TTCATCGCCTGCTCGGTTATCGCCTCCATCTGGCCGGCCACGGATTGGTGTTCTTTTTCAGCCTCCTGTGTGGACATCTCTCGGTCGTACTGCTCACCGAGCAACACGGTCCTCTCCGAATCCGAGAGTGTACCGTCGAAGTCGAACGCCACGAGTTTCATTGGCGTGTGTTTGCACCCGGGGGACTCAAAGCTCCCGGGTCAGATCTTTCCCAGTGACCGGTATCTCACGGTTTCGGTGGCTTGCCATCGTAGGCGTCCAGGTCGCCGTAGAAGTTGAGCAGTCCGAACTTGAGCTTCGATGGGTCGACGTCAATCATCTCTGCGCGTTCTTCGGGCGGGAACGTCCCCCGAACAGCGTACGCGGACAGTTCGACGCTCGCACGCTCGGTGTATCGGGCATCGAGCAGAATCCGGGCACCGAAGTCCTCGGGCGAGCGGACGACGCGACCGAGCGCCTGTCGAGTCTTGCGGATGGTCGGTATCTCGACAGCGTACCGCCAGCCAGCATCGTCGTCTCCGGTATTGAAGCCGTCATCAAAAGCACTCTCGTAGGCGCGCTGGACGGCCTCCATGCGGTCGTCGAGATGAGGGTAGGGAACCCCGACGACCACCACCGTTCGAGCGTCATCGCCATCGTAACTGACACCTTCGCCTAGCGTTCCCCACAGTGAGGTGAACAACACGCCGTCGTCGTCGCTGGCAAACTGCTTGCGGAGGTCGTGCGCTGGTGTTCCCGGTTCGTCGAGATAGCGAGTTCCGACACTGACGCGGTTGTGATAGCGGGACGCCTCGGCGTAACTCGGGAAGAACACGAGCGTGTTTCCCGGCGTCATCCGGACAGCGTCTTCGAGAACGCTCGTAATCGTCTCCTGGACATCCGGATCACCACGCTTGCTCGCAAAGAGCGCGGGTCCGTCGACAGCGTACGTTCGTCGCCGCGATTCGGGAAACTGGGCGCCGTAGGCCATCGTCTCGGGGTCGTCGAGACCCAGCACGTCCTCGGTCACGTCGAACGGACGGAGCGTTGCGCTCATCAGGACGCTCGCATGGAGGTCCTCGAACAGCGAGCGTGTCACCTGTTCGGGGATGCACCTGTACAGCTCTGTACGACCGTAGATATCTCCCTCAGAACGAACGGGCTCGCTCACCGCTTCAGACTCGGTTTCTTCTGTCGCTCCCTGTTCGCGTCTGAG
Source organism: Halovenus sp. (assembly GCA_003551265.1). Taxonomy (GTDB): domain Archaea; phylum Halobacteriota; class Halobacteria; order Halobacteriales; family Haloarculaceae; genus Halovenus. The sequence goes on along the minus strand of PUMG01000095.1, from coordinate 8,426 downwards.
ACTTACCACCGGGTAGGTTCCGGTCTCATCTCCCTCATTCAACCACGCCTCGACGAACACCGCCGCTTGCAGTGTCTGGCACTCCTTTCGAATGGTCGTCTCGCCGTTCTTGTAAGCCTCCTCGTACTGTCTGTCGAGTTCTCGCCCCAGTTCGACCGCCGCCTCCAGCTCCTGGTCGTAGCCCGGTCCAGTGTATGACTGGAGGAACGAAAGCGTCAGGTCGTCACGGCGGTCCTCGTTGGCGACGGTGAGGTCCGTCCAGTGTTCGTCTATCTGCTCAGGTCCCGGGACGTCGGTGTCGTAGGAGCCATCATCGAGTTTCTCCCGGTACGTCTCACGGAGCGCTCGCAGGAATGTCGAGAGAACGTTGTAGGCCGCTCCCGAACGAGAGTCGGACGTGTCGTCGAGTTCGTCGAGCGCGCTCTCGACAGTCGTCTCGGTCAGCGTCCGTCTGGCGTGTTCGCGTGCGGCGTCTTCGACGTTGTGCGCCTCATCGAAGATGGCGATGACGTCCTCCGGGTCGCGCCCAAGCCACCGGAAGAACTGCTCGCGTATCATTGGGTCGAGCAGATGGTGGTAGTTACACACCACGAGGTCGACGCCGTCCATCCCCTCTTTGAGGAGTTCGTAGCCACAGAAGCCGCGCTGGTGGGCGAACTCGTAGATCTGATCCGGCGTCCGAGCGTCGTCGTACAGCCACGCGAAAAAGTCGGTCGTGTCGCCGGTCAGATTACGGTAGTAGTGGTCACAGGTCGCCCGGTCTTCGAACTCGTGGAGGTCCGACTCGACGGCTTCGAGTTCGTCCATCACCGCACTCCGGGCCTGTGCGGCCTCTTCACTTCCGTCCTGGCTGTGTTCGAGCAACTCGCGCTGTTTGCCTTCGAGTTCGGCGACCTCTTTTTCGGTCTCGACCAGTTCGCGCGTCGTATCCCGGAGCGCCTGGCACTCCTCGTAGCCCACGTCGATGTGACACATCGACTGCTTACCGCGGAAGACGACGGCGCGGATGTTCTCTGTGTTGGCGATGTGGCTGGCTTCCCGGCGGAACTGGCGCATCTGCTGGTGAACGTTCGTCGTGATGACGACCGTCTTTCCGGTCTCGCGCCCGTACTCCAGTGCGGGCACGAGTGAGGCGAGCGTCTTTCCGGTCCCGGTTGCACCCTCGAAAAGGATGTCGGAGCCATCACCGAGCGCGTCGTAGATGTGCGCCATCGCCTCCTGCTGGTGATCGTACGGCGAGTCGTACGGGAAATAGCGGAGGTAGGTGGCGTCTGTCACAGCCGACGATACGACACTCTCCGATATAAATAACAGCCCCGATGCAGACTGTCGGAGGAAAATTCCATGGAGATTGTCGGGGTCCATCAGTATCAGTATGAGGAGATTTCCTCTGAAAGGGTTTCGAGGAACCGTGCGGCATCGGCCCCGTCGACGACACGGTGGTCGAAACTCAAATCCAGCGTCAGTGCCTTCTGCTCTACAGATTCGCTGCCTTCTTTTCTCAGGCGGTCGGTGATGCGTCCAATACCTACAATTGCAACTTCGGGCGGGTTGATGACTGGAGTGAACGAATCCACACCGAGGACGCCGAGGTTCGAGATGGTGATGGTCCCGCCTCGAAAATCGTCCATCGTGTACTCGCCAGCGTTCATCCGCTCGGTTAGCTGGTGACGGACTGTGGCAACCTCCTCGACTGTTTTTCTGCCCACGTCTGGAATGACTGGCGTTACCAGTCCCGCCTCTATGTCGACGGCAACCCCGACGTTGTGCTCCTCGTAGAGACGGTGGGCGCCGTCTTCGAACGTCGCGTTGAACTCAGGGTGCCTGGTGAGTGTTTCCGAGAGCGCACAGATGAGATAGTCGGTAAGCGACACATCTTCCGCTTCCGCAGCCACCGCCACAAGTTGTGTAACGGCTACGCTTCGGCTTACCGTCACGTGAACTGCGCTGGTGTAACTCTCGTGGAGTCGTCTGGCGATGGTCTTGCGCATTGGGCTCAGCGACCGCTCCTCGTGGATAGTTCGTGGTGCTGGCCCGTCGTTGTTCGAGTCGCCTGAGGGCGTCATGATTGCTCGATGTACGCGAGTGTCGCTGTCCGCTCGAACTCGTCGTCTTCGTCGAGAAGAACCTTCGCGAGCGTCCCCTCGACAGGGGAGGGGATGTCGAGACTTACCTTCTCTACCTGAATCTCACAGAGCGTCTCGCCCTCGCTGACTGTTGCCCCCTCACGCTTGAACCAGTTGACGACGACACCCTCGTCAACTTCCGCGTCCGATGGCCACACGTCGTCCGCCGTAACTCCGACTCGGTCGTCGGTTTCGCTCACAGTTGCTCACCTCGGTCAGCCCCAGTCATACGATTTTCCTGATAGCCGCTTCGATGTCGTCACTGTCCGGAATAACCTCGTCTTCCATCGGTCGAGAGTATGGCAGGGGAACGTCGGGAACTGCAAGTCGCTCGACGCTGTCCAGGGCATAGAGGTCCGTCTCAGCCACTCGTGAGATAATCTCGCCCGTCACACCGAACGAGCTGTAGTCCTCGTCGACGACGACCAGGTTCCCGGTTTTGCGAACGGACTCGACAACGGTCTCCGTATCGAGCGGAACGAGCGAGCGCAGGTCGACAACCTCGGTGCTCACTCCGTCTGCAGCAAGCGACTCGGCCGCCTCGAGTGCCCGGTGAACGTGCAGACCGAGCGTCACGACTGTCACGTCCTCGCCTTCTCGTTTGACGTCTGCACTCCCAAACGGAATCGTATAGTCAGTCTCCGGAACTGGCGTCTTCGGGCCAGCAGGTGCTGGCATCCATCCGATGCCCATGAGACGTTTGTGGAACATGTACACGACAGGGTCGTCGTCGCGGATGGCGTTGTGCATCAGCCCCTTTGCCTCGTACGCTGTCGACGGGACGACCACTTTCATTCCCGGCAAGTGTGCGAACGTCCCATAGAGGGTCTGTGAGTGCTGGCCAGCGTCGTTGTAGGTCCCACCAACTGCCGTCGTGAGCACCATCGGAACGGAGAACTCACCACCGCTCATGTAGGTGTTCTTTGCCATCTGGTTGTATATCTGGTCCATGCAGACGCCGAAGAAGTCGACGAACATCAGTTCGGCAATCGGACGCATTCCTGCCTGGGCGGCACCCACTGCTGCACCGATGTAGGCGGTCTCGCTGATAGGAACATCCATGATTCGGTCGTGACCGAACTCTTCGAGCAAGCCCTGGGTGCTGTCGAAGATTCCGCCATAATCCGCCACGTCTTCGCCCATGTAGAACACCTCGCTGTTCTCGCGCATCTCGTCGCCAATCGCTTCGACAATCGCCCTGCTCATCGTCAGTTCGCGGTCGCTCGTGAGCTGTTCGGTCATCGGTACTCACCCCCGACGAAACCGAACTCAGGTTCTGTGTCTGTGACCCCGCTGGGAGGGTTCGTAAACACGTCTTCGTATGCGTCCGCTGGTTCGGGTTCAGGCTGCTCTTTCGCCCACCTGATTGCGTCATCGACACGCCGATGGGCGTCGTCCCGAATCGCATCGATAGTTGTCTCGTCCACACCACGACCACGCAGGTCTCCTTCGAGGCGGTCGATTGGGTCACGAGCCTTCGCCGCCTCACTGTCCTCGTTGGGACGATACGTCTCCGGGTCGCCCATGAAGTGACCCATCCGGCGGTGAACCTGCACTTCGAGCAGGCTCGGCCCGTTTCGGTCACGCGCACGACCGACAGCCTCTCGGGCGGCCTCGTAGACGGCAACAGCGTCGTCGGAGTCGACCCGGATGCCGGGCATGTCGAAACCGTCTGCACGCTGAGAGCCATCAGCCACGTCCGTGATTCGTTCTTTGGGCATACTGATAGCCCAGTCGTTGTCCTCGACGACGAACACGACGGGCAGTTCGTGAACCGCAGCCATGTTGAGCGATTCCAGGAACCCGCCCTGGTCGATTGCTCCCTCACCGAGGAACGCAACAGCGACGCTGTCCTCGTTTCGTTTTTTGGCCGCGAGACCTGCACCGACCGCTGGTGGGCAACCCTGCGCGATGATACCGCTGCAGGCGAAGTTGACGTCGGAGTCGAACAGGTGCATGTGCCCACCTTTCCCCCGAGAGAGCCCAGTCTCGCGACCGAAAATCTCGGCAGTCATTCGCTCCAGGTCGACGCCTTTTGCGATGGCGATGTGATGCGGTCGGTGTGGTGCTGTGACCGTGTCGTCGTCACGGAGGTGCTGACAGACACCAGCACCCGAGGCCTCGTGACCGGCAGCGAGGTGTAACTCGCCGGGAATCGGGCCAGCCGAGATGTCGAACGCCGGTTGTTTACCCTCGAGGTACTCCTCTTGCAACCGCTCCTCGTAGTAGCGTGCCGTCACCATGTCGTCGTACATATCCTGTAGTTCGGTAACGCCTATCATGGGTGGCACTCTCTAGATTCGGGAGGTTCGAATATAGTCGTCAGGTCGCCGTTGTCTCTGTTACTCGAAGGTTGTGTTCGTCTCGTTGTGATTGCCTCCCACAACGTATCGAATACTCACGTCAACCGCCGGGAGCAAAAAGCATTTGGCCCGTGGTGCCCGAGTGTCAGTACATCACAGACTACTATGAACGAAGTGCAACTGGAGGTGGCAAAAGCCTATCCGAACGACTCGGGTCGTGGAATCGCTCGTCTCGACCCCGACACGCTCTTGCACCTCAAGCTCTCGCCGGGCGATATTATCGAGATAGAGGGGGCAAACACGACGGCAGCGAAGGTCTGGCGCGCGGACCGACAGGACTGGAACACTGACACCGTCCGCATCGACGGCTTCACGCGCCAGAACGCCGACGTGGGTATCGGAGAACGCGTCGAGATACGAAAAGCAGAGGCGGAGAAGGCCGACAAACTGGTCCTCGCTCCGCCAGAGGAGGCGAGCGTCCAGTTCGGCAGCGACGCCGCCGGGATGGTCAAACGTCAGATACTGAAGCGCCCGGTCGTCGAGCGCGACATCGTTCCGGTGATGTCGTCGACGAACCACCCATTCATGCGCTCGCCGGGCCAGGCAATCCCGCTCATCGCCGTCGAGACCGAACCCGAGGGCGTCGTCCTCATCACCGAAGACACAGAGGTCGAACTCCGCGAAGACCCAATCTCCGGCTACGAGAAGACCGGCGGTGGCATAACCTACGAGGACATCGGCGGCCTGCAAAAGGAGATACAGCGCGTCCGAGAGATGGTCGAGTTGCCGATGAAACACCCCCAGATATTCAAGAAACTCGGTATCGAGCCACCACAGGGGGTGCTGTTGCACGGCCCGCCCGGAACTGGCAAAACCCTGCTGGCGAAAGCCGTCGCCAACGAGACCTCTGCGAGTTTCTTCTCTATCGCCGGGCCAGAGATTATCTCGAAGTACTACGGGGAGTCCGAACAACAGCTTCGCGAGATATTCGAGGACGCGAGCGAGGAGTCCCCGAGCATCATATTCATCGACGAACTCGACTCTATCGCCCCCAAACGCGAGGACGTCACCGGCGAGGTCGAACGGCGTGTGGTCGCCCAGTTGCTCACGATGATGGACGGTCTCGAATCCCGTGGTCAGGTTATCGTCATCGCGGCGACGAACCGCGTCGATTCGGTCGACCCCGCGCTTCGCCGACCGGGTCGGTTCGACCGCGAAATCGAAATCGGGGTGCCCGACGAGACTGGCCGCGAAGAGGTACTCCAGATTCACACCCGTGGGATGCCCCTCTCTGACGATGTCGACCTGAGTCGCCTCGCAGAGGAGACCCACGGCTTCGTCGGTGCCGACATCGAGAGTCTCACCAAAGAGGCTGCGATGAAAGCGTTGCGCCGGTACCTGCCCGAAATCGACCTCGACGAGGAGGACATCCCGCCGAGTCTCATCGACCGGATGATAATCAAACGCGACGACTTCCGGGGCGCGCTCAACGAGGTGTCACCGAGTGCGATGCGGGAGGTGCTCGTCGAGTTGCCGAAGATGAGCTGGGACCACGTCGGTGGTCTCGAAGAGGCGAAAAAAGAGGTCCAGGAGAGCGTCGAGTGGCCGATGAACCGGCCCGAGAAGTTCGAGCGCATGGGCGTCTCACCGCCGTCGGGTGTACTCCTCTACGGTCCACCCGGGACGGGCAAGACGCTGATGGCGAAAGCCGTTGCCAACGAAACGGACGCGAACTTCATCAGCGTGCGCGGGCCGCAGTTGCTCTCGAAGTGGGTCGGTGAGAGCGAGAAGGCGATTCGGCAGACGTTCCGGAAGGCTCGGCAGGTCTCGCCGACGATTATCTTCTTCGACGAGCTCGACTCGCTCGCGCCTGGGCGTGGCGGCGACGTCGGGTCGAACGTCTCTGAGCGCGTGGTGAACCAGTTGCTCACCGAACTGGATGGACTCGAGGAGATGGGCGAGGTGATGGTCATCGGGGCGACCAACCGTCCAGACATGATCGACCCGGCACTCATTCGCTCCGGCCGCTTCGACCGTCTCGTCATGATCGGCGAACCGGATACCGATGGCCGCGAACAGATTCTCAAGATACACACCGACGAGATGCCACTGGCCCCCGACGTCAGCCTTCGAGAACTCGCCGAGATAACCGAGGGCTACGTTGGTTCCGACCTCGAGAACATCGTTCAGGAGGCGGCTATCGAGGCGTTGCGTCAGGAAGAAGACGCCGACGAAGTCGAGATGCGCCACTTCCGCCAGGCCCTCGAGAGCGTCCGTCCGACCATCACCGACGATATCCGCGACTACTACGAGCAGATGGAAGAGACCTTCCGTGGAGGCGGTCCTGACCCCGGACGCCACCGTGGCGGTCGCATCGGCTTCCAGTGAGAACCGTTGTTCTGACTTTTTCACGCTCGGTTGTCCCAGCCACGACAACCACTCTGAGACAAATCCGCAATACTCTCCATAGGACTGCATAGGACTCTTTTATGCTGCTCTCCAGAGTGTTCAGGCGCTGTATTACTATTCGAATTCCGGGAGAGTTTCGAGACATACCTGCTCGACTACGACGAGTAAAGGGAGTCCATGACACGAAACGTATCCACTCTGGTAGCGGTTCTCGCGTGTGCCTTGCTTCTGGCACCCACAGCAGCAGTACCAGTCGACGACACTGGGACGACAGCAGTGCCTCTCGACGATGTGGTGGGTCCCGCCGACGCTATCGATGACGATACCGTCGACCCTGTCGACTTTACTGATGACGACCAGGTCGATCCTGTGAACGACGAGGAAACCGTCCTGCTGGTTCCAGCAGACGGGCCGAACGGGATGTACGTCGAGTTCAGAGACGGCGAGCTCAGTCTCGACCTCGCGGGCGTGGGTGTAAACGACAACAGTCTCACCGCCATCGACGGGATATTCGAGATAGTACACGTGGGTGAAACGAACGCAACAGTCTATCTCGACAGTGGCGTCGAGGACGTTTATTTCTACCAGGGGACAGACACAGAGGACTCGCTTGAAGGACCGTCGAACAACGTCACCCTCGGCCAGAACGACCAGATTGCAGTTGGACTTGCTATCGACACGAGAGAGCCCGACCACGACGTCGAGTCGATGGAGACGTTCTCTGTCCACGCCAACACTGTCGACGAGGGGACGCCTGCTCCAGAACCCACGGAGACGCCCACGCCGGAACCGACGTCAACGCCGACATCCGATTCGACGACACCGTCACCAGCCGGTGAGACACCCCCCACAGACGGAGAGACACCAACACCCACACCGGAAGGAACACCAGCGCTGACTCCCGCGCTCGAAGAGACCGCAACCCCTACTCCCGACAGTGGTGAGGAAGACAACGACACTGCGATACTCGACGCCGGAACCACCGAAGACGACGGAACAGGACCACTCTCGAACACAGTCCTCACGCTGGTCCTCCTCGGAGTAGTAACAGGCGGTGCCGCCTACGCGGCCCGCAAACAGCTAGCACCGAGTGGATGACACTGCCGTCAGTTCTATACACTCCTGGCCAGTACAGAGGAGTACGCCGATGATACCCACCGACGAGACCGAGGATGCGTTCACGGGACTCTCGGACGCGACCCGGCTCGAAATCATCAGAACGCTGTGGGATGCCGACGGGAGTGGGATGACGTTCACCGACCTCCGCGAGTCGGTCGGGATGGACGACTCCGGCCAGTTCAACTACCACCTCGACAGACTCACCGGACGGTTCGTCACGAAAAACGAGCACGGCTACTCCCTCACCAGAGCCGGACAGCTTGTCTACGGTTCGATACTCTCGGGAGCGTACGCCAGAGAGGAGTCCATCGAGCCGATTCCACTGTCGAATCCGTGTCCGGCCTGTGGTGGCTCTCGGACGCTGTCGTACGATGACGAAACGGTCCGTGTCGAGTGCGATTCCTGTGATATTTCTCCGAGTGCGGGCGTCCCACCAGGTGTGTTCGCGGGATACGACCGCGAGGAGATT
>PUMG01000245.1 GCA_003551265.1 Halovenus sp. | reverse complement strand
GGGCGATGCAACGGACACTCTTCGGCGAGTTCAGACTCGAAACCGACTACGAAATCGGCCGCGCACCGGTCCACGACGTCGCCCCTATGGGCGTCCTGCTCGGGCTGATTATCCTGCTGGGTGTGCAACCGGACCTCGTCTACGAGACCATCCAGAACGCGGTCAATCCGCTCAACGAGTACGCACCCGTGGCGATGATTACCGACTCGATGGCTGCGGTCTTCGGAGGTGAGCTTCGATGAGCGACCTCGGGACGCTCCCCGACTGGGCGGCGCTGGCTCCGGCGCTCGCACTGGTGGGCACCGCGCTGGTGCTGTTCCTCGTGGACATGATTCGCCCCGACGCGAACGACAGCGAGGTGCTGGCTGGCATCTCTGCGGTCGGTGCGCTGACGGCGCTGGGCTTCAGCATCTGGTACCTCGTTGCGGGGACAGGCCAGACCGAGACCGGTGGCCCGATACGGCTGTTCGGCGACACCGTCATCGTCGATGGCATGTCGCTGTTCTTCGCGGCCATCGTCACCAGCGTCGTCCTCCTCGTCGTCATCGCCAGCTACGACTACCTCGCAGACCACGCCTACCAGGCGGAGTACTACTCACTGACGATGCTCGCGGCGACCGGGATGGTGATGATGGGGATGTCCAACAGCTTTGCGGTCGCGTTCATCAGCATCGAGCTGGCGTCACTGCCCTCGTACGCGCTGGTTGCCTCGCTGAAACACAACCGCGGCAGCGTCGAGGGTGGACTCAAGTACTTCCTCGTCGGCGCGCTCTCGTCGGCGATTCTCGTCTACGGAATCTCGCTGGTGTACGTCTCGACAGGCTCACTCCAGTTCGATGCCGTCACTGCCGCACTCGATGACATCGACGGTATCTTCGGGCTGGGTGTCGTGATGATTCTCGCGGGCTTTGGCTTCAAAATCGCCGCGGTTCCGTTCCACTTCTGGGCACCGGAGGCGTACGAGGGCGCACCCGCACCCGTCTCGGGCTTTCTCTCGTCAGCCTCGAAAGCCGCTGGCTTCGTCATCCTCTTTCGGGTGTTCGTCGACGTCTTCCCCTACGCACAGGTGTCAGCGACCGTCGACTGGGTGGTGGCGTTCCAGATACTCGCCATCGTGACGATGACCGTCGCCAACTTCGCGGCGCTCAGACAGGAGAAGGTCAAGCGGATGCTCGCGTACTCTTCGGTCGGCCACGCTGGCTACGTCCTCATCGCAGTGGCCGCGCTCACCGGCGAGGCCGACAGCGCGTTCGTTCTCGGGTCAGGGATGGCCCACCTCGCGGTGTATGGCTTCATGAACACCGGCGCGTTCCTGTTCATCGCGCTCACCGAACACTGGGGTGTCGGGAGACGCATCGAGGACTTCAACGGCCTGGCCACGCAGGCTCCGTTCGCCAGCGCGGCGATGACGCTGTTCCTGTTCTCGCTGGCTGGGCTCCCGATTGGGGGCGGCTTCCTCTCGAAGCTCTACCTCCTGATTGCCTCGGTCAGAGCCGAAGTGGCTCTGCTGGCTATTGCGCTCGTGCTCAACAGCGTCGTCTCGCTGTTCTATTACACGCGCGTCGTCAAGGCGATGTGGGTCGAAGACCCGAGCGACGACCTCGACATCGACAGCCAGCCACTTGGCCTGTACACGGCAATCGCCATCGCGGCGCTGATGACGTTCCTGCTGTTGCCCGGTTTCGGCATCGTCGTCGACTTCGCAAACACGGCAGCCGAACTCGTCGTTCCCTGATACGCGCCGTTTGTTACAGAATACTCTGGCTCACCTATCGATTGTTCACTCGGATTTTCGAACGGTGAGACTGGTCGAAATCCACTCATCGACAGTAGCTGTACTGCCAGTATGGCCAGTTACTACGATATTCTTCTCCTCGCGATTCCCAGTGCGCTGGGAGTCGGACTCGTGGTCAGTCTCCACGATGCGGTTTCCTTCCACCAGGGTCTCGTTTTCGGTACGATGCTTTCGACAGTCGTTCTCTTCGAGGCGATGGTCCGCAACCCACCCGTTGAACCCACACGTCCCGAAGTTGCTGCCTCGGTGCTCGTGATTCTTGCCTGGCTGACATCGGGTACGCTGTACGTTCTGTGATTCTCTGCCATCGCTTATCACCGTCTGAGAACGGTCCAATGATACATCGTCCTTGCTGGCGTGTACGCTCACATGAACCGCACCTCACGGTTCCGTGACCGGGCAGACGCAGGCCAGCAACTTGCCACCGCGTTGCGCGACCGCGACGTTGACGCCGACATTGTTCTCGCTATCCCCCGCGGCGGATTACCGCTCGGCCGAGCGGTTGCCGACGCGCTCGACGTGCCACTGGATGTCGTCGTCGCCAAGAAGATCGGTGCGCCGGGAAACCCGGAGTACGCAATCGGTGCAGTCGCGAGCGACGGGAGCGTCTGGCGAAACCACGAGGCGTTCCGGATAACCGGGAGCGACGACACCTACTTCGAGCGACAGCGTGAACGAGAGGCGACCGCGGCCCAGAACAAGGCCGAGCAGTACAGGGGAACGAACGTGGAACCAGACCTGACTGACAGATCGGTCGTCGTCGTCGACGATGGTGTTGCGACGGGTTCGACCGTCAGAGCCTGTCTCACAAAACTACAAGGAGACGACCCCGCACACCTCGTACTCGCCGTTCCTGTCGGTCCGCCCGGCACCATCGCCGAACTGGAGTCGCTGGCTGACGACGTTGTCTGTCTGCTCTCTCCCCGCGGATTTCGGGCCGTTGGACAGTACTACCAGCGTTTCGAGCAGGTGTCTGACGAAGAGGCGAGAGCCTATCTGAACGAGACGTAACCAGTTGGCAACGGAAACGTTACGTCAGTTGCACAACTCGTCACAGCCAATGCTCACCGTTCTCTCCGAGACGGACGTCCGAGAGGTACTGGAACTCGATACGCTCGTCAACGTCGTCGCAGAGACGCTCATCAGGCAGGCGGCAGGCGCAGTCGAGCGACCGGACCGACCACAGTTTCCAGCTGGGACTGGACTCGACGGAGACGAGCCACTCGGTACTGGTCTCGTCATGCCCGCATACTGTCACGGCGACTCGTTTTTCGCGACGAAACTCGTCAGCGTCAACGAGGGCAATGTAGAGCGAGGGCTTCCGACCATCCACGCACAGGTCGTGCTCACTGACGCCAGAACCGGTCGTCCCGAGGCGTTTCTTGCGGGAACGACACTCACGAACGCCAGAACGGGCTGTATCGGCGGGGCCGCTGTCCGGGACCTGGCTCCTGACGCCTCTACGCTCGGTGTACTCGGCGCTGGCGCACAGGCCCGCTGGCAGACCCGGGCCATCGACGCGGTCACTGACCTCGACACTGTCCACATCTACTCGCCGAGCGCTTCCCGCGAGACGTGTGCGAGCGACCTCCGCGAGCACGGGATTGCGGCCAGTGCAGTCGACTCACCACGCGAGGCTGTCGAGGATGCAGATGTCGTCGTGACGGCGACAACGAGTACGGACCCGGTGTTTCCTGCTGACGCGCTCGCTGATGGGGCGCTGGTGGTGGCTGTCGGGGCGTACACCCCCGAGATGCAAGAGGTCGAAGCCGCCGTCCTCGACGAGGCGGAGACCGTCTTCGCCGATGTCCCCGACGAGGTTGCCACAATCGGTGACGTACAGGCGAGTGCGCTCGACAGTGATGATCTCGTCCCGCTCGGGGAGGCACTGGAAGACGGGTACACGCGCTCTCGCCCCGAGAGTACGCTCGTCGTCGAGAGCGTCGGGTCGGCGACGCTCGACGCCGCCGCAGCCCAGGCGCTGTACAGAGCGAGTACAGCAGAGGATACGGAAACGGGAACGAGTGTCTCGTTCGATTGATGCTGTGAGACGGAACTCCAGCGGCTTTTCACTCCCCAGTGTGAGCGACTGATATTTACAGACAGAGCGCTAATATCTCTCACACAGGGGAAACGAGAGGTGCTGTCGTCACCGAACACTGTGATTCCATCCGAGAGGCGAAGACATGAGTGACTGGAGTGACTTCGAGAGCGTCGGTATCAACACCCGTGGAGCACTCGTCCTCCTCGGGACTGCACTACTTGTGAGTAGCGCAGTTCTCGGATTCAGTGGACTGACAGACACGCACAGACACGCCGCCTGGGAGGCCGGTGAGGAGTTCCGGGCGACCGACGACGTACTGGTCGCTGATGACCTCTCGGTTCAGGAGCAGGCAATCGTTCTGGAGGCCGCGGCGTCGGAGTCCTCGGTGTGGACCGCTGAGCCTGTCGGGCTTCACTTCAACTACCCGACGGAGGGAGAGACCAGACACTACGTCGTCGACCTCGGCGACCAGCTGTACGTCCTCGAAACGAGTCAGGTCACGCGGCCGGTAAGCCTCGTGACCAGCAGCGTCCAGGTTGGATTCGCCATCGCCGGTTCGCTGTTCGTGCTCGCGGGCGTGGTCCCGATTCTCTCCGCAGCACTCGCTCCGAGAACCCCGACCCGCTCGGTCGAAGCACTCTTCGACACCTATCTGCCGATGTGGGGGTGGATGATACTCGGACTGACCGCCATTCTTACCGTCGCTGCGCCGCTCGTCTTCGAGACGGTCGTCACCGTCCCGTTCAACCTGTTCGTCACACCCTTCGTGCTCGCAACGGCGCTCTGTTTCGCTGTCACCTCGTTCGTTCTGCAATGGGTCGAGGTCCCCGATGCGGTGTTCGTCGCCTCCGCGGTGAACGTTCCGGCGGTGTGGGCAGTTGTCGTCGCGCTGGCGGTGGCACCGGGTACCGGCGAGAGCCGTGCTGCGCTCACGCTGTTGCTCGGTATCGCAACTCTCTCCGTACTGGTTGGACAGGTTGCCGGCTGGTACACTCTGCGGTGGCTGGAGTTCCGCCGGAGCGAACAGCCCCAGTTCCGGCCGTACTGGCGAATCTGACGACCGTGATTCCTGGCCCGAGGGGCGAATGACCTATACGACCTGGCGTCGAACGCTCGAATCGTGACATGACACTTCTCGATGAACTCACGGGGTTCGAGTTCGAGGACGTGATGGAGGATGTCTTCAGGAAACTCGGCTACGATAACGTCAGACAGGCCGAACGCGTCGCGGACAAAGGCCGCGACATCGTCATGGAAGAGACGGTCGATGGGACCCGTCGTGCGGTCGTCGTCGAGTGCAAACACACAGCAGCGGTCGGTCGGCCAGTTGTCCAGAAACTTCACTCTGCAGTCGCGACGTACGACTATCCCGGTCCAAAACGAGGGATGGTCGCCACCACGGGGCGGTTCACCAGTCCAGCCCAGGAGTACGCCGAAGAACTCCGTAAGAACAGCGACCCGTATCCAATCGAACTGCTCGACGGCCAGCGACTCCGTGAGGTGGCAGACGACATAGGTCTCGACCTCTACAACGGCCGTATCGAGATTCTCTGTGACCGGACGCTCCGCCCGGTCGACCCGGCGAGAGGGCCTGGCTCAGCCGTCAGAGACGCCTTCGGAGTCGTCGAAAATCTCGACCCCGAGACAGTCACTCAGCCGACACTCGCAATTCAGTTCCTCCCTGTCGTCCGAATCAGAGGCCACGTCGATTCGGTGTTCGAGACGAGCGTTGGCGTCATCCACCGCGTCGACGAGCGCGACGAGTTCGTCGTTCGGGCCGAGCGCGGCGGGCCGATGCCCCTCGACAGCAGTGTCGAGCGACTCGTCACATCGAACACCCACCAGACCGTCAAACTCGACGAAGACGCACTCCAGACGACGTTCGACGAGGTGAGCGTCCAGCGCTTCGGACAGACCGAAACCGAGTACAAAGAGTGGGCTGTCGAAAAACTCCGCACGCGTCACACGACAACGGTCTCGTACACCGGTGACAACAACGTCACGTACACGAAACGCTGCGAACCCACGCTGTCCGACATCTCCGTCCAGTCGATAACGCCCGTGTACCTTCCCCGGATTCGAGCCGTTGCCTCTCTCGGCCGGTACGAGTATCCCTACGAGTACTACGTGGCAGGTCCCTCACGCCACACGACCGAAGACGGCATCCACCGGTGTATCCAGTGTGGCGAGACGGACGCGTCGACGTACACCTACTGCGACAACTGCGGGAGCATCAACTGTTCGGCACACATCGAGACCGAGCGCCTCGTCGACGAACCCGTATGCACAGGCTGTGCCGTCACCGGGCGCTTTTTCCTCAGCACGAAGTACTTCTACGACGAGGACAACCTCGAATCCTTCCGCGAGGAGTACGAACAGATGCCGCTCCACGAGAAGGCGATGGAGAACAAACCGCTCGTCGCAGGTGCACTTCTCGCGGTGGTGGTCGGACTGTTCTTCCTGTTGGGTGCTGTTGGTGTGTTCTGAGAGGAATTATGGGAACCTGTTCAGAGATTCCGCCACGATGTGTGGCGAGAAACCTGTTCAGTTCGGTGAACCCGCCAGGATTTCCGACCGTCAGTGTCAGTACTTTCGGTGCTGGGCGTCGAGTTCGAGCGCATCGTAGAACTCCTCGTCGAGGCGGTTGCGTTCGCTCAGCCACTCGAAGTACTCCTCCCGGCTTTCGGGATACTCCCAGTAGTGGTCCTCGTAGCGGTTGACGTACTCACGAGTCGTCTTGAACCCCGAGAGCGCGGCATACAGTTCGCCGACCGACACGCCGAGGTGGGAGAAACTCCCGGCCCGGTAGTGCGAGATGGCGTTTTTGAGCGCGCCGGTGACGATTGCGAGCTTCGAGGAGAAGTCGTCGATAGACGTCTCGGTTCCAACGACCTCGCGAATCTCCTCTTCGGGCAAGACAGCAGCGATGGCCCGAAGGATCGGAATTTCTATCGAGCCAGCGGCGACGTTGTAGGCGTCACGGGCGGCGAGTTTCGTTCCCTCACCGTGTTCGACGTACAGGTAGTGGTTGTGCTGCCAGAGCGACTCCTCGCTGACGTCGCCGTCGGCGACGGCCTCGGCTGCTGCGCGCCCGGCAGAGTAACCCGACAGCGCTGCGCCTCTGATTCCTTTCCCGGTGATAGCGTGTGTCGTCCCTGCAGCACACCCAGCAGTCAGATACCCCGGTGCGACCATCGAATCGAGCGGCCGACGCAACGCGAGCGCCGCCCCCAGTTTGTTCTTTTTGTTGAAGCGCTCGTGGACGATTGCGCCCTCGTACTCTGGTCGGGACTGAATATCCTGTTTGAGGCGGTCAGCCAGCGCGATGGGTGGCTTGTTCATCTGGAAGCCGAGCCCGATGTTGATGATGCGCTCTGTCCGTGGGAAGTACCAGATGTAACCCATCTCCTCCAGCGGCTTGCCGACGATGGAGTTGGCGTACTCGACGGGTTCTTTCGTCTCGACAATCTCGCGATAGGCAGAGCCAAAGTGCGTGTAGTGTGGTTTCTCGAAGGTGACGTCGACCGGCGCGTCGAGGCTGTCGAAGTCGACGAGGTCCTGTATGATTGACTGGGCACCTGCAGCGTCGATAACCACGTCCGCGTCGTAGCGAACGGGTTCGCCCTTCCGGATTGCGCGGACACCCTGGACGGTGCCGTTCTGGACAATCTCGTTGACGACCGTGTCGTAGTGCTGGGTGACGCCCAGGTCGCCAGTCTGTTCGAGCAGGCGCTGACCGAACTCGTAGCGGTCGATAACGTTGCTGTGCTTGTCGTAAGGGAGTACCTTTCTGACGCCGAGTTCCTCGTCCCACCACTCTATCTGGTTGATGTTCCCGTCAGCCAGCACCGCCTCGTCCGAGACGATGGCGTTCATGTCTATCGGACCGGGATACTTTTTCGGGTCGGTCGGACTCTTGATCGCGTCTCCGCAGGCGATGAATCCGCCCTCCTCGGCGGGCTTTCGCTCTAGCTGGACGACGTCTGCACCTTCGGCCGCCGCGGCCGCCGCCGCGAAACACCCCCCGATGCCGCCACCGACGACGACTACTTCGTAGGCTTCACTCCGGGCCATGTACTGCTCCCTGCTTGGGATAGCAGGATTGTGAATCTAACCCTTCGACACGCCAACTCAGAGGGAGTATCGGACGTCATCATAGATTTCTCGCGGTACGTCGTAGCGAGAATCTCTGTACGGGTCCGATAATCCCTATACTTTCAGCCCCTGTGTTTTTTCCCGTCGCCCTCGAAGGAGGTGTATGAAAGAGCGGGGCACAGCGGACGTCGAGGTGCATCCAGCGGTCGAAGAGACTGCACACCAGATTGCAGAGATGGAAGTCAGGGGTGCGGCGAAGATAGCGGAGACCGCTGCGAGCGCACTCAAGCAACAGGCCGAAGCCAGCACGGCCACGACCGCCGAGACGTTCGAGCAGGAGATGCGTCTGGCGGCCCGTGTGCTCCTCGACACGCGGCCAACGGCAGTCAGCCTGCCGAACAGTCTCAGGTACATCTTCCGGCGGATAGACGGGGAATCAGTCGACGAACTCCGCGAGAGCGTGATTACTGGCACCAGAGCGTTCCAGAACCAGCTCGCATCCGCACAGGAAGAGCTGGGAGGCATCGGTGCGAACCGCCTCCAGGACGGCGACACCGTTCTCTTTCACTGTCACTCGACGGACGTGCTCTCGTGTGTCGCGGCCGCCCGCGAGCAGGGCAAGTCGATCAGAGCAATCGTCAAGGAGACTCGTCCGCGCAATCAGGGATACATCACCGCCAGAGAGCTCCGCGAACTCGACGTTCCCGTGACGCTCATCGTTGACGGCGCAGCAGGGCGCTACCTCGAGGAGGCAGACCACGTCTTCGTGGGCGCAGACTCTGTCACCGCAGACGGCGCAGTCGTGAACAAAATCGGCACACGACCGCTCGCAGTGAGTGCACGTGAGCGAGATACACCTGTTGTCGTCGCCGCACAGACGGTCAAACTCGACCCGACGACGCTGTCGGGACACGCTGTCGAGATAGAGATGCGCGAGGAGAGCGAGGTTATCGCAGCTGACGACCGCGAAGACATCGGAGACATCGCTGTCGAGAACCCGGCGTTCGACGTCACCCCGCCGCGCTACGTCGACGCCATCGTGACCGAACGGGGACAGTTCCCTCCCGAGAGTATCGTCTTTTTGATGCGCGAGCTGTTCGGAACGCAATCGGACCAACCCTGGGAGCAACAGGAGTGACCACATGAGAGGAGAGACCGTCGTCTGTGCAGGCCACGTCAACTGGGACGTCACGCTCTCGGTCGACAGACTCCCCCCACCGGACGGCGAGGCAGCAATCGCTGGCCAGACCAGTTCCAGTGGCGGCAGTGCCTCGAACACGGCCGTTGCCCTCGCAGAACTCGGCCATCGACCAGTGCTGCTCGGGAGCGTCGGTGACGACAACTACGGCCAACTCGTCCGTACCGAACTGGCGGAGTTCGGCGTCGACTGCACACATCTCGAAACGGTATCTGGTGGTGTCACCACGGTCAAACACCTCGTCGTCGACGAGACTGGGCAGGTGATGGTGCTCGCCAACGACGGCGTGAACGAAGCGTTCGATGCGGAGACGCTTCCAGAGTCGGTGCTGGCTGGTGCAGCACATCTCCACCTCACGAGTCAACGACCCGAGACGGCCGCTCGTCTCGCACAGCGTGCG
Source organism: Halovenus sp. (assembly GCA_003551265.1). Taxonomy (GTDB): domain Archaea; phylum Halobacteriota; class Halobacteria; order Halobacteriales; family Haloarculaceae; genus Halovenus. Next base: position 112 of record PUMG01000245.1, on the reverse strand, counting down.
AAAGACTGCGGCGTTCCTGTGAGCTTCGACCCGGGCAGACGGCTGGACGGTCGCGGTTACGAACTCGTGTATCGACTCGCTGAGCTGGTGTTTTTGAACGAGCACGAAGCGG
>PUMG01000247.1 GCA_003551265.1 Halovenus sp. | reverse complement strand
GACGAACACGTTCCCGAGTGGGAGTCGTTGGGGGAGAACGGTCTCGCCTCCGCACTGAGCGAGGAAATCGAGGACGTCGAGGACAGGCCAGCGTTCGACACCACAGAAAGCCACGGCCGCCATCAGAACGAGCACTCCCAGCACCAGCACGGAACTGCCCCCTCTGACCAGCGTCGACAGGCGAACATCGACATTCCGGTCACGGACCTGCCGGATGCCCTCTCTGGGGAGAGTGAAGATGAGATCTCGGAGGAGACTGCCGAAATCGTCGAGCGCGCCCGTGAACTGACGAGACAGCGACGTAGGTCGGCCGACGAATCATAAGACAGGTATAGGGAGTTATCGTACGTCATCAGAGACTACTAATGGAGACAGTCGGAGTGTTTGCACCAGAGACGAGAGAAGATGCACGCGCTGAGTTCGCCGACCTCGAAGCGGCCGCAGACGAAGTCGTCCGCGCCGTCGCGAAACAGATGGGGTTCGACACGGCAGAGTTTCGAGAGCGCGTCACCGACGACGTCACCGAAACCGCACGTGAAGCGCTGTACGCCTCACTGCTCGAAGTGTACGTCGCAGACCGTGCGGAGTACGAATCCTGGTGTGACAGACGGGAGTACGAACTGGTCGAAATCGGGCCACCGAAGGTCGACAGGGTGGTCTGGCACGCATCACCGTTCGCAGAGACTGCGGTGGCCGCGACGTTTCAGCACAAACGCGAGGCTGCGGTCAACACGCTCAGACGACAGGCGTTCGGACGACTGTATCGGGATATGCTCCGGACCGAGCACGACGAGGAGGGGTTAGAATGACTGAAAACGACGACAGCGGGGACACCGAGGAGTGGGAGGTACTGGATTCCGTCGTCGAGTACGAAACCGGCTGGTACACGGGTGGATACGACCTCCTCGAGCAACCGGACGGAAGCCAGAAGAAGTACTACTGGGCAGAACTCCCGGCAGCAGTCGTAGTCGTCGCCGTCGCAGACGACGAACTCATCATGGTCGAGCAGTTCCGACCGGTCATCGGTGAGCACTGTCTCGAACTCCCGGCTGGCATCGTCGAGGCCGGCGAGTCCTACACAACCGCTGGGGCGCGCGAACTCCGCGAGGAGACAGGATTCGACGCTGCAGGTGTCTCGTTGCTGGCGGAATTCTGGACTGCAACCGGCGTGTTACGCCACCGTCGAGGCATCGTCTTCGCCGAAGGACTCGAACCCGGACTTCCTGAACGCGATTCGAACGAGTTCATCACCGTCCGGAGCGTTCCCGTCTCACAGGCTGTCGAGGTAGCCCAGGCCGAACCGGCCAACGATGCGACCCTCGAAGGTGTGTTGCTGGCGAAACACGAGGGACTGATATAACTTCCTGAATGAGTATATAAAGCACTGGATTATTCAGAGGCAGATAGACGGCGACGCATCCACTTACGCTACGTATGAGCGGCCACCCTCACCATTCTGGACACACACACCGACGTGAACGTTCTGATGGACACGGGCACAGTGAGTCGGCACATACAGAGAACCATCCTTCACCGCACGCACGGGATTACAGTCAGTCACCGCTCGTCGTGACGTGGGAGTTGACACAGGCGTGTGACCTGGCGTGTGACCACTGTCGGGCAGACGCCAATCCCGAGCGCCACAGCGACGAACTCGCGACTGACGAAGCCATCGCGCTGTTCGAGCAGGTCGCCGACTTCGACGCCAGCCCGTTTTTTGTCTTCTCTGGTGGAGACCCGTTGAAGCGGCCCGACATCTTCGAACTGCTCGAAACGGCTGCGGACATCGGGCTGACACCGGCGGTCACGCCCGCAACCACGCCGCTACTCGACCGGGAGACAGTCGAGCGATTCGAGGCGGCCGGTGCACGCCGGATGGCACTCAGCCTCGACGGCGCAACGGCCGAGGCACACGACGAGTTTCGTGGTGAGACTGGGACGTTCGATGTTGCTATGGAGGCTGCAGAATACGCCGCCGACGCCGGACTGCCGATTCAGCTCAACACGACAGTCACCGCAAACACCGTGAGCGAGTTGCCAGCAATCGCCGATATCGCCAGTGAACTCGATGTCGCTATGTGGGAGGTGTTCTTCCTCGTCCCTCTCGGCCGGGGCACAGAACTCGAACAGCTCTCTCCAGATCTCGCTCGGGAAGTGCTGGAGTGGCTCGCTGAGCGGAGCGAGCAGGAATCGTATCGCGTTATCACCGTCGAGGCACCATTCTACCGGCGAGTCGCCAGCGAGCGGGCGCGTGAGCGAGGTGAGACACCCGGACATGTCGGCACGACCGGTGCGGGCAACGGTTTCGTCTTCGTCAGTCACACTGGCGAGGTGTATCCGTCAGGGTTCATGCCTATCTCTGCTGGAAACGTGCGCGAGGAGTCGCTGGTCGATATCTACAGAGATGCGCCCCTCATGCAACGGTTGCGTGACAGAGAGTCCTTCGAGGGTCCCTGCGGGTCCTGTCCCGCAACGCCACACTGCGGCGGGAGTCGGTCACGAGCGTATGCCGCTACTGGGGTGCCGACCGGGAGTGATCCACTCTGTCCGTGGGTTGGCTAGAGAGTCTCCTACGTCGTCGTAGATTTCTCGTCGCACGTCCTGACGAAAATCTCTGTACAGGTCAGATTCTCTCTGGCGTCTGTCCACCAGCTTCACTCCGGGACGAGGCGAACAATGGGTGCGTCGTCTTCGTCGATAGCGACGTAGAGATACCCTGTATCAGGTGCGACTGCGACGTCACGGATGCGCCAGCCTTCGTCTTCGAGGAGCGGGTCAACTTCCTCGACAGTCACGTCGTCGCTGGCGGGGTCCTCGACGGTGAACCGACCGAGATACGCACCGGCGAGGTTGCCCACGAACAGGTCGCCCTGCCAGTTGGGGAACGCCTCACCGTCGTAGAACGTCGCGCCTGCTGGCGGAAATCCGCCTGTGTTACACTCCCAGTAGTACACCGGGTCAACGATGTCGTCTCGCTCGAACGGGTCCTCCCCTACCGGGTCGTCGGTTCCATACTCACAGCCGGTGTGGGTGACAGGCCAGCCGTAGTTCTCTCCCCCGTAGATGATGTTTATCTCGTCGCCGTCTTCCTCACCGTGTTCACTCTGCCAGATATCTCCCGTGTCAGGATGGACTGTCATCCCCTGTGCGTTCCGGTGGCCGTAGGTGTAGATCTCATCGATCACATCATCGTCGTCGACAAACGGGTTGTCGTCGGGCACCGACCCGTCAGGTTCGAGACGGAGCGTCGTCCCGATTGCGTTCGTCGTATCCTGTGAGACGTGGTCTTCATCGAAATTTTTGAACTGCCGGTCACCGACTGTGACGTACACCATCCCGTCCTCTCCGAAGATGACGCGCGACCCGTAGTGGCTGGCAGAGTAGACGAACGGTTCGACGGCGTACAGCTCCTCGAACTCCTCCAGCGCCCCACCCTCGATGTCGAGACGCCCCCGTCCCAGCGCCGTTGTCGAATCCTCTTCATCGTCAACAACGCTGTAGGTTAGATACACCCACGACTCATCCGGAAAGTCAGGGTGAATTGTAACGTCGAGTAACCCCCCCTGGCCAGGGTCGAACACCTCGGGAGTGCCCGACAGTTCCTCGACAGTTCCCTCTTCACGGTCGAGCAGTGAGAGTGTTCCCGGCAGCTCTGTCACGAGCATCCTGCTGTCGTCGGGCAAAAATTCGAGTCCCCACGGCTGGTCGAACCCGTCGGCAACCGTCTCCACCTCGAATCTGTGTGGCTCGTTTGCGTCCGAGTCGTCGTCTGCCGTGTCGTCTGCATCGTCGTCCGTCGGGTCTGCTGGCGTCTCCTCCGGCGTATCATCTGCGGGATCATCCACCGGTGTGTCGGTATCCACTGGCTCGTCATCAGAATCATCGGAACGGTCGTTCTCGTCAGTCGGGTCGTCGTCGTCACCGAGACAGCCAGCCAGCGCTGGCACTGCTGTGAGGAGACCGAGACGCAGGGCTGTGCGACGTGTGACATAGGAGTTTTGCTGTGACATCGACTGTGACTCACCTGTCCGCACCAGTTGTGCGTATGTCTGACGTTCCAAAATCCCCTTGGTTATGCACGACCAATGTGGGTTATACGACGACTACCATGTCGTCGGGACGTCTCGTACGCTCTCGTCAGCTTTTTTTAACCACTCGTGGAAGGGAGGGGCATGATAACTGTTCGGGCCCCGGCGACGAGCGCGAACCTCGGGAGTGGATTCGACGTGTTCGGGCTCGCGCTCACGGGACCTGCGGACGTCATCCGGGTCGAGAAAGCACCACGGACGCGTCTCACTGTAACCGGTGCCGGTGCAAAGTACATCCCGGAGGACCCAAAGCGAAACACGGTTGGGGCGGTTGTCGACGCGCTTGACGCACCGGCAGCCATCCGCATCGACAAGGGAATCCGGCCAGCATCGGGCCTGGGGTCCTCTGCTGCGAGTGCTGCTGGCGCAGCGGTCGCACTCAATGCACTCTACGACAGGGGCTACTCGCGTGAAGAACTCGTCTCCATCGCGGCAGAAGGCGAAGCGGTCGCCGCTGGTGATACACACGAGGACAACGTCGCCCCTGCACTCCTCGGAGGGTTCACCATAGCTACGGCCACTGGTGTAACACAGATAGATGCCAACGTTCCCATCGTGGTCTGTCTCCCGGACATCGTGGTCTCGACGAGCGATGCCCGCAAAGTGCTCCCGGACGGTGTCCGGATGAGCGAACTTGTCGAAACTGTCGGTAGCGCGGCCACGCTCACCGCTGGTATGGCACGCGACGACCCGATGCTGGTTGGGCGAGGGATGGAAGAGTCGATTGTAACTCCTGCCAGAGCGAAGCTCATCGATGGATACGACGAAGTCTGCCGACGGGCACGCGGTGCAGGTGCGACCGGTGTGACAATCAGTGGTGCTGGTCCTGGTGTCGTTGCGGTGTGTCCCGAATCTCGACAGCGTCGGGTCGCCACTGCGATGCTCGATGGCTTCGACAATGTGGGTGTCGATGCGAAGGTCTACCAGTCCGCAGTGGGTCCTGGTGCGCAAATACTGACTGGCGAAGAGATACCCAGCAGTCTGTGAATACTGAGGGCCAAAATCCACTCTGCAGTCGATGATTCTGACGGGAAGATTCACCGGTTCTCCTCCGAAAGCATATAAAACACCCTTCAATTTGGGGGCGTTATCTGATGCATCATCCTGCTCTAGTTCAGAGCAGGAACGACAGTCTGTGTTCCTGGTGATATACAATGACAGACAACTGGACAGTACTCGTGGGGGTGAAGCAGGTTCCCGACGAGGACGACGTATCCATCGACCCCGACACCGGAACGCTGAATCGAGCGGAGGCAGCAGCAATTTTAAATCCGCCAGACAAGAACGCACTCGAGGCCGCACTCAGGCTGAAAGACGAGGTCGGAGCACGGGTCATCGCCGTCACGATGGGGCCGCCAACGGCGACTCCCGTGCTAGAACTCGCTGTGGCGCTCGGATGTGACGACGGCGCACTCATCTCGGATTACGCCTTTGCCGGGTCGGACACCTGGCCGACGAGTTTGACCCTCGCTCGCGCAGGCGAGTACTTCGACGCCGACGTGTTCATCTGTGGCGAAGAGACCACAGACTCCTCGACAGGACAGGTTCCGCCCGGCATCGCCGCCCACCTCGACTGGGCACAGCTCACCTACGTCGAAGAACTCGAACCCCGACCGGAAGACGACCAGCTTGCAGCCGTCCGAGACGTAGAGGGTGGCTGGGAGCGTGTCGTCGCGGACCTGCCGGTCGTTGTCGCCGTCGGCTACGGCGAGAACCAGCCACGGCCATCGGGACTGCACCGTAAGATTTACGCAGAGAACGAGTTCGAGCCGATAGAACTCGACGCCGAAGAACTCGGTATCGACGCCGACGAGGTCGGACTGGACGCCTCCCCGACGCAGGTCGGAGGGATGGACACCGCAAGCCCCGTCGAGCGAGAACAGGAGCTCCTCGACAGCGTCGACGACCTTGCAGCGACACTGCACAAACAGGAGGTGGTATGATATGCCAGAAGTAGACGTAAGCGAGTACAGTGACGTCTGGGTGTTCATCGAGGAACACGCAGGCGAGGTGGCACCGGTCTCGTGGGAACTGCTCAGCGAGGCGCAGTCACTCATGGAGAACAAAGACGAGGACGAAGAACTCGTCGCGCTCTGTATCGGTGAGAACCTCGACGACGTGGCCGAGGAAGCACTCGCCCGCGGCGCAGACCGTGCACTCGTGGCCGACGACCCCGTGTTCGAGCCGTATCGAGCAGATCCGTACGGCAAGCAGTTCCGCCACCTCGTCGCCGAGCGCAAGCCCGACGTGGTACTCATCGGTGGTACCTCGACCGGCCGTGACTTCGCGGGACGCGTCGCCGTACCGACTCACGCCGGATTGACTGCTGACTGCACAGAACTGGGAATCGACGACGAAGGTCACCTCGAAGCTGGACGGCCAGCGTTCGGAGGGAACGTCATCGCGACCATTAAATGCGAGAACCACCGTCCACAGATGGCAACGATTCGTCCTGGCGTGTTCGAAGCGACAGAGCCCGCAGAGGCAGACGGCGATGTCGACCACGTCGAGGTCGTTGTCACCGAGGATGAGACAGTAACCGAGGTCGAAACACGAGAGGTCGGCGAGACCGTCGACATCACCGACGCCGACCGAATTGTCGCAGTCGGCGGTGGTATCGAGGGTGACCTCGGACCAGCCGAGATGCTCGCCGATGCGCTCGACGCAGAACTCGCCGCGAGCAGAAAGGCGGTCGACTCTGGATGGGTCGGCCACGACCGACAGGTCGGCCAGACGGGCAAGAGTGTCAGGCCAGAATTATACGTCGCCGTCGGCATATCGGGTGCGGTCCAGCACCTCGAAGGCATGAACGACAGCGAGGTCGTCGTCGCCATCAACAACGACCCCAACGCACCGATGTTCGACCACGCTGACTACGGCATCGTCGGCGACCTCTTCGAGGTCTGTGAGGAACTCGCAGAGCAGATTGGAAATCCGGAAGCGCTCCAGGAGGTGATTGCATGAACGTACTTCAATCGCGAGAGGGACCGCCAGCGAATCCGAACTACGACCACAGATACGACGCTATCGTCGTCGGCGCTGGTCTCGCCGGGTCGGCCGCGGCCATCACGATGGCCCGCGATGGGCTGGATGTACTGCTGATAGAACGCGGCAGTTACCCGGGCGCGAAGAACGTCTTCGGCGGTGTGATGTACACGCCGACGATACGGGAACTCGTCGACATCGACAGTGCACCAACGGAGCGCTACGTCGCCGAGCGCCGCTACTCGATGCTGACCGAAGAAGACGAAATCGCAGCATCAGTGAGCATCGGTGACTGGCACGAGCCCCCACACAACGACTCCTTCACGGTCATCCGAGGCGACTTCGACGAGTGGTTCGCCGAGCAGGCAGTCGAAGAAGGAGCGACACTCATCACGGAGACCACGGTGACAGACCTCATCCGTGAGGATGGGCGAATCGTGGGTGTCGAAACCGACAGACCCGACGGAGCAGTGCGAGCGCCGGTGGTTGTCCTCGCCGAAGGTGGCAACTCGCTCGTCAGCGAGAGTGCCGGACTCAAAGAGACTGACCACCGCGAACACATCGCGGTGGCGGTGAAAGAGGTGCTCGAGTTCCCTGGCGACAGCCGGAAGATCATCGAGGACCGGTTCCGTCTGGTCGACGACGACGGTGCTGCCTACCACTACTTCGGGAAGGGAGCAGTCGGCGACGCCTTCGGTGGCGCGTTCCTCTACACCAACGACGATACGATAAGCGTCGGACTTGCCTATCGCATCGAGGATGCAGTCACCGAGAAAATCTCGCCACAGGACCGTCTCGACGAGTTCAAAAGTCATCCTGCAGTTGCACCGATATTCCGCGACGCGCGAACCGTCGAGTACGGCGCGAAGACGATTCCCGAAGGCGGGGCGTCTGCGATGCCCGAACTCGTCCACGACGGTGCGTTGCTCGTCGGTGACACTGCAGGACTCGTCCTCAACAACGGCGTCCATCTCGAAGGGACGAACATGGCCGTCGAGAGCGGGTTCCACGCTGGCAAAGCCGTGGTGAAGGCGTTCGGGTCGAAAGCAACACCCCGACCAGCAGACGCAGCAACAGCCGGGACCGAATCTGCAGGCCAGGTTCGTGCTGATGGCGGCGTTTCCAACACGACCCGGCCCAGCGTCACAGTCCGAGCGAGCGACCTGCAGTCGTATCCCGACTCGCTGGAGCAGTCGTTCGTCGTCGAGAACCTGGAGCACTACGAGTGGCTCATCAACCGGGTCGTCGAGGACAAACAGCTCCTGTTCGAGGACCTTCCCGAGGCGCTCGCAGACGCCGCAGCGGAGTATTTCACGATCGACCGACAGCCGAAACAGACCCACGGCCGACTGGCCAAAGAGCGCATCATGCACACCGTTGGTGGCCTGCGTGGTGCGATTAAACTGGGCTGGCGCTACCGCAAGATGATACGATAGGACCATGAGCACGACACCATCAGAAACCATCGAGAACGCATCGCTCGAAGACCGCCTCTACACCGTCAAGTACCAGGACCCCGGCGAATCGCACCTCGACGTCACAGTGCCCGGAATCTGTGCGTCGAAGTGCAAACCCGGCGAGGCCGAGTGTGTGACGGTCTGTCCAGCCGACGTCTGGCGTCAGAGCGAGGATGGCACGCCCGTCATCGCCTACGAGAACTGTCTGGAGTGTGGAAGCTGTCGATACGCCTGCTCACAGAACAACGTCGAGTGGTCCTATCCCGAACGCGGCGCTGGCGTGACCTACAAGAAAGGGTAGCACAAAACGCTAGAACTGCGTCGTCATCTCGTCGTCGTCGCTGTAGATTCCGACCCAGTCGCCCTCGTCTATCACGTCCTCGGGCACGACGAACAACACAGTCAGATTACCGTCTGGTTCGATGTCAGCGACGGCCGTCGTAACGAGGGTGTCATCGTCACCGAGGTCATCCTCGTCTTCGGCAATTCGGAGTTCGACCTTCTGATGCTCACCCATTCCGCCGCTATTCTTCAGGTCTGTCTGAATGTCAACCGTCTCCAGTGTCTCCTCGCTCGAATCCGCAGCTGACACAGCGGATTCGGTCAGGTCTGCCTCTTCGCTGTTCACAGTGGCCCCGGCGTCGATTTCGATGTCGGAGATGTCCACGGTTCCGTTATCGATGAGTCCAGCCAGATACTGCTGGATGAAGACAGCGTCGATGATGGTGATCTCTCCGTCTCTGTCGACATCTGCGAGGTTCTCGTTGAAAACCGCGTCGTCGTCGAGGACACCAGCGAGATACTGCTGGATTTTCACCGCATCGATGATATCTCTCTCGCCGGATTCTCTGACGTCACCCACGTCGAAGGCAACAGGTGAGGCCTCCTCGAACGAGAGTGTCGCTGTCTCTGAGCGGTTGTGTTCGGCGGGTCTATCGTCGAACTCGTCTGTCGTCGCGTCGACTGTGAGACACACATCGGTTGTCTCGCCACCGAAGGCTGTCGGGAACGTCGTGTTTATCGTGACTGTTTCAGACTCGAAGGGGTCAGGTGTGGAAATTGATTTCGAGGTGACGGCGGGATTCGTCTGCTCACAGACGCCGTCCGTCGCTTCACGTACCGTGAGGTCGGCGTCGCCCGTTGCCGTGCCGACGTTGCGGACCGT
>PUMG01000206.1 GCA_003551265.1 Halovenus sp. | reverse complement strand
GGCGGACTGGAAGGGAGTGCCATCTTCGTCGACTCCGAGGATACGTTCCGGCCAGAGCGTATCGACGATATGGTCCGGGGTCTCGACGACGAAATCATCGAGGATACCATGGTCTTGCATGGTGTCGCTGAGGAAGATGACAGCGATGCTGGAGACGATGACCTCGTGGATGCACTCATCGAGACGATGCTGGATAAGATTCACGTCGCCAAGGCGTTCAACTCGAACCACCAGATACTGCTCACCGAGAAGGCACAGGAGATCGCCAGCAAGAGTCAGGACGGCGATTTCCCTGTTCGAGTACTCTGTGTGGACTCGTTGACTGCTCATTTCCGGGCGGAGTACGTCGGTCGAGGCGAACTGGCAGAGCGACAGCAGAAGCTCAACAAACATCTCCACGACCTCATGCGGGTTGGAGATCTCAACAACACGGCGATTATCGTGACAAACCAGGTGTCTGCGAATCCGGACTCGTTCTTCGGAGACCCGACCCAGCCGATTGGTGGAAACATCCTCGGACACACGTCGACGTTCCGAATGTACCTGCGCAAATCGAAAGGGAACAAGCGCATCGTTCGACTGGTTGACGCGCCAAACCTCGCCGATGGAGAGGCAGTCATGCGCGTCAGTGGAGACGGTCTCGTGCCCGAGTAGGCCCTCACGAACGTTCGTATCACAGCTCTCCGTTCATCGCGGCAAACAGCCGCTCGTGTAGCTCATCACGAGAGATTCCATCACCGGGACCCAGCCCTTCCATATGTTCTATCGAACATTTCCCCCCACCCATCTGAGGGTGGCCCCCTCCTTTCCCCATCGGAATGTCGTCGACGACGGCCTCGATGGCGTGACCCATGTGAACGCGGTCGTCTTTCGAGCGACCTGCGAGACGAATCTCTCCTTCTTTGTCTCCGAGAACGACGACTGCGTTGACACCTTCGAGTCGGAGAAGTTCGTCAGCACACTGTGGAATCGAGTCAGTGTTCGAGACAGTACCGACATCGCTGACAGCGAACGCAGACCGGACGTCGCGCTCGGTAATCGCTCGTGCTTTGGCATCGAGGGAGTCCGGATCCACGTCCGGGTTCGCGATACGGTCGAGTTTGCTGTTGTCGATTCCCGGATACAGGAACGCTGCGGCGTTGAAATCATCGACCGAACATCCCTTCGTGAGGCTTTTTGTGTCTGACTGGATGCCGTGAACGAGTGCTGTTGCGGTGATCGGAGAGACAACACCCTCGGCTGTCTCCGGCTCTTCATCCTCGTCGACATCTGCAGGTCGAACAGGGTTCCAGCCGAGTTCCTCGAAGTACTCCGTCAGGATGCTTGCACACGCGCCGTAGTCTGTTCGGATGTCGGTGAACTTCCGACCGGTGCCGACTCCCGGGTGATGGTCGACAACTGCGAGTGGCTCGATGGCTTCTGCCCCCTGAAAGTTACGCGGCCGATTGTGGTCGACGAGGATAATCTCATCCTCGTTGATGTCCGCTTTCGACTTGATTTTCTTGAGGTCAATGTCGAGTACGGTTTCGAACGCACGGTTTTCGTGGTGGCGTATCTCGCCCGAGTAGTACAGCGTTGCGTCGGTCCCACGGCTCGTGGCGATTTCTTTGACTGCAAGCGCACACGAGATAGCGTCTGGGTCCGGGTCGGGGTGCATCAACACAGCGACAGCGTCGTACTTCCCGATCAGACCGGCGAACCGTTTCCCCGGTGGTCGTCGCAGATATCGGACCACTAGCCCGCCGAGAGTGAGGAGGAGAAACAGAACAGCGAGGACACCTGCCGTCAGGAGTGGTTCCTCAAGGAGTGTCGGAGCAAATTCCTCGAATGCGTCGCGTGTGGCACCCACTGCGCCCATACGTAGATTGGTCCACCCGTATACAAATGTATGTTGTTTTCTTTTATATACTCGATGTCTCGACCGCGTTTCGATACCCTTCACGGAACGACGGGTACTGTAGCGTGTATCCCAGTGCCCGAAGTTTCTCGTTTCGACACCGTTTTGCTGCCTGGATTCGCTGTCTGGCCGCGCTCGAAAGGGATTCGTCTGCGAGTCGGTCTGCTTTCGTCTGTTTTGGTGGCGCTGGTGCGCCACACTGTTTTGCGAGCCAGTCCGCCAGCTCCCACTTCGAGACGGGTTCGTCGTCGACAACGAGAACTACTTCGCCGCGCGCACAGTCTTCCTCGATGAAAAACGCGAGCGCACCAGCCGCATCGTCACGGTGTGTGAGGTTCAAGACACCCTCGGTGACAGGACCAGTGAGGTACCGGTCGAGACGATATCGTCCCGGACCGTACAGCCCGGCAAAACGGGCGACTGTTCCATCCATCCCGTGTTCGCTCGCTGTCTCGAGTGCGACGGTTTCAGCCTCGACGAGTACACGACTCCGGTCGCTCGCCGCTTCCAGCGGCGTCTCCTCGTCCACCCACTCACCGCCGTGGTCACCGTAGACGCCGGTGCTGGAGGTGTACAGATAGCGTTCAGGCGGATGTTCGCGGCCTCCGAAGTGTTCGAGGACGGCTTGTTGACCTTCGACGTACACTTCTCGCGCAGTTGTGGTGTCACCACCACCGGCACTCGCAGCGAACACCACGACATCGGCGTCAGGGAGGGAAGCGAGTGTCTCGTCTTCGGTCAGGTCGCCCTGGAGTGCGTCGAATCCGGCTGTCTCGATCGCCGAGACGCCGTCAGCGGACCGTCGGACACCAGTGACGCTCTCGATATCGTCACTCGTCGCGAGTCGATAACCGAGTTCGGTCCCGACGTACCCACAGCCCAGAATAACCACTGTCGACGTCATCGTTTTCGACGTTCGATGTAGCTGTGGAGCAGGGCGTATTCGGCAAGCGTCATGGGGAATCGGCCCTCGACTTTCTGTTGAATCTCGCGGGGTTCCATAGCGTCGTTCACACCGGAAGCGAGTGCCTCGACGTCGAGCACTGCCATCGACATCCCCATGAGCAGGATATCCCGGGCTTCTGCGTGGAGGGTCTCTGCATCGGGTAACTCGTCGTCTGTCGCGAGCACTTCCATCGCCTCTTCGAGCGTCATCTCAGGCACCTCGCCGTCAGCCAGCGCTCGCAGTCGGTCTGCGTCGATGTCCGTCTGTTCGGCGACTGTAGACAGTCCCAGGGACTCGATAGTTGCTGCAAGTCTATCGGCGTAGGCAGTCTGGAGCGACTCGGGAGTGTGCTCTCCAGCGTTCTCGAACGCACCTCTGAGCATACGTTCTGTTGGTCAGGAAGGTATAAGGGTCTGCTCTTTCCGTACGTCGTCGAATCAGTGACTTCACAGTACAGTTCCGACGAGGAGATACGAGCCGAGATAAACCACCGTCGCCGACACGAGCGTACGGCCGACACGGTAGCCGATGAGCGAGCGGTCGAAGCCCCGAATCAGTCCAACCGAGAGTGTCGTCAGGATGACTGCCAGAAAGAGAACGTACACACCGACAGGTGCGCCGAGCCAGCCGAGAGACTGATCGCCGCCGAGTAACTCTCCGTCACCACCGATTCCCTCAGCGAGAGCAACAGTCGAACCCGCGACCAGCGGGCCGAACAGCGCAGCGGTGTTCACGAGGGTTCGACAGACGTAGGCGAGTTGTTGTCGCGCTTCTCGCTCGATTCGCTGCAGGTCGTCGGTGTGCTCGGCCATCGAAAGCAGCGCTGCGCCTGCTGGACGTCCCTCGTGAGCCGCCAGGGCGAGCAGGGCGAAACTTCCCCGAACTCGTGGACTCGGAACCGTCGCAAGTGCGCCGTGGCGACCGAGAAACGCCTCTCGGACGCCGACGTGGAGCTGTCGCTGTTGTTTCACGCCGAACGCGAGTAACTCACCCATTGTCCCATCGAGTTCGCGTGCTGCGTCCTCGATTGCAGTCTCGACCGCCCGGCCGTTGGCGACACGCCGACCGACGAGTTCCAGTGCGTCAGCGAGGCCGTCTTCGGCGTCTCTCACCAGGTCGTAGACGGAAACAACTGGCTGGTGTGCAACGACGAGTGCAACACCGCATCCAAAACCAGCCGCAGCAATGGGCGGACCCCACTCTGGAAGCGCCCTGGCCGTGACGAACCCGGTAGCGATAGCCGCGACAAGGCCACTCACGAGCGCCAGTTGCCGACTGTCTATAACATCGGGATGACTGTGTGTAACTTCCGGCGGCGGAAACGAGACTGGTCTTCGTGTGAGCAACCAGAGCGCTGCGACAGACAGCGCCCCGGGCAGAGCCAGATTGTACAGGAAGACCACGGTTACAGGGGTAACGACAACGCCAGCAGCACCCGCAGCAGGCAGGAGTGCAACGAGCGCTGTGGGCAAGAGCACGCCGAATGCGTACAGTGCGGTCACTGGCGTTTGTATCTGGGCTGCAAACGCCTGTAACTGGTTGCTCGTGCCTTCGAGCACGACTGCCAGCGCACGGTCGAGCAGTCTGTACCGGTCTGCTGTCTGTGTCCGTCCAGCGACGACCACGAGTGCGAACGCCCGCCGGAGTGACGGAAACGTCTCCGCCCAGGCGTCGCCGAAGCTATCGAGACCGGACTGCGCTGTGTTGTGTGTCTGTCGGACGTGTGTCTCGAGGCTCTGTGCGAGCACACCTTCGCCGGTCTGTGCCGCGAACTCACCCGCTCGTTCGGGTGTCGGCTCCAGTCGCATACTCAGCACCGCCCGTGCAACGAGGTCGGGAGCAGACCCGAGCGCGCTGGTTCGCCGGGCGGTTGCCGCGAGTTCAGGAACAGCGTGTCCCACATGAACGACGAGCAAGGCGATTCCAGCCCCCAGAAACGCGAAAACGAGCCGAAGCGCGGATGGAACGAAAAGCAGTAGCACTGCCCAGAGGCAACCGACGACGAGACCGGCACCGTAACCTGCACGGACCACGTCTTCTGCGCTGATCTCCCAGCCGAGGAAGATGAGCGCGTCTCGGAGTTCCTCGCTCGGGTCGACGGGCCAGGGATAGAGTCTGGCGAGTGCCGTGACGAGGCTGTGGTCCCACTGTATCATCGGTTACGATTCGCATGTGAACTCGTCACTTCTCCACCCGTCGTTGCATCACGCACAGCAAGCGCATCGAGCAGTTGTGTACGGTCCGTGAGGCGAGCCCTGACGTCGGCGTAGGACTCCTCTGGTGTCGTGAGCTGGTCGAGCAGATGGCTGTTCCCGCGTTCGATTCGTCCCGTCGAACGAAGCCCCGCCTCTGTCTGCTCGTACAGCGTTGCGAACGTGGTCTCTTTCCCAGCGAGCACTTCCTCGACCGTCTTTACACGCCGAGCACCTGCGGCGGTCGATTCGAGTGAGACGACGAGGTCCGTGACGCCGAACGATGTCGGCGAGACACCGAGGTCGGTGACGACCCGCTCGTAAATTGCCTCCCCGCCATCGCCGTGAATCGTCCCGAGCACTGCTTCGCTGTTCGCACCAACCCGCATGGCTTCGTAGAGGACGCTCGCTTCTTCACCTCTGACCTCACCGACGACGAGTGCTCCGTTTCCGAGTCGGAGTGCAGTCCTGAGTGCACCAGTCGGAGAGAGCTCCTCGGCATCATCGCTCGCGAGCAACGCCTGGATGTCCCGACCCGTCCGCTGGAGTGCAGACACCGGCAGCTCGGGTGTGTCCTCGATGACGACCGTTCTGACTGCAGGTGGCAGTTCCCAGAGCAACGCGCCGAGCAGCGTCGTTTTCCCCGCACCTCGCGGACCGGCGACGAGTATTGCACCACCTCGTTCGACAGCGACCGAGAGCACTGCTGCGGCGGACGGCGTGAGTGTACCGTTTCCGACGAGCGCAGGGAGCGTCCAGACGTCACGACCCTGTGCACGAAAGGCAAACGCCGCACCGGTACTCGGGGGTTCCGTGACACCCGCGATACGGATTCGTCGTCCGGAGATGTCGGCTGTGGCGTCCAGCGTCGGGTCCGCACGCGAGAAGGCGCGTCCGCTCTCACGCCGAAACCGTGAACAAAGCGCCTGTACACCTTCGTCGGTCAACGTGACGTTCGTCACCATCGTTTCACCGTCGACTGTTGCACGCAGGCGATTCGAGTGAGCAGGCGCGGTGACGAACACGTCAGAAACTGAAGGATCTGCGAAAAAGTCCTCGAGCAGTCCGTACCCTCTGGCGTGCTTGCGCAGGACGTACGCGACTGTTTCTGTCCATTCGGTCGCCTCCGAACTCTTTTTGCTGTCTTCGAGGACCGCCCTGACAGCACGGGCAGGTGCTCTGTGTCCGCCGTCGAACTCACCCTTTGCGAGCCGACAGTAGGCGGATTCGAGGGTTTCGAGGGCGTTCGCGGGAAGCTGGTGTTCGACTGGTTCGAGATGATAACAGGTCAGTCCAGTCGGCTGGTCGTACTGTCGGATAGTTCCGCCCGTCTCGAGCTGGTGGACGCGAAGTAGTGTCGATGTTGCAGGTGGCGACCGTTCGATGCGCCAGTGACTGAGTGTGGGCCCCACCGACGATGAGAGTGCTTCCTCGTATCCGAGACCCCGTGCAGTCAGTTCAGCAAGCCCGGTTTCGGCCGCAATATCAGCAACGACATCGGCACGTCCGGTCGCCTCCAGACAGGCCCCGAGTGGGTCACTTCGTGCGAGTCGAGCGAGGCGTTCGTCGTGGAACTCCACCGCTTCGACGAACCGACCGGCTGCAACGAGCAGTGCCGCACTGTCGTCCTCGTATGCTCGTTCGACACCGCCTGATTCGCTCACAACGACATCGATGTCTCTCGCGGTCAGTGCGTCGATGACGGTCTCCCGGCACTCGGGACTGGTCGCCAACTGGCCGTCGAACGGGCAGGCTGACGCATCGATTAGCAGTGTTTGGTCAGCGAACGATGGCTCACACTGACAGCCTGTTGGCTCTCGGTCGGTCCCGAGGACGACCTGAATGCTGTCGCGAACGGTACGTGGGATGTCTGCCATGTCTGTGGGTGGTCACTGGTATCTCGAGTGAATCACAACAACTCCCTGAAACGACTCAGCCGACCACCGCTGTCATCTCTTTCGTCCGACACCAGTGGGTCTTTCTTCCCGAGAGACTCGAACGGGTCCGCTCTCTGCTGCTCCGTCTCTATACCAGTCTCTTCTGCTGTCGGTGGCTCAACACCGTTCTCGTCGGTCTTCGGTGGTCTGTGAGTCGTCTCGTCAGAGACCGAGACACCGATGTCAGTCCCGGGTCCAGTGACCGCAGCGCCCGAACCGTTCTGTGTCGTGGAGTCAGTGTTCCCTGGTGGAGCGTTCTGTACCGAACCGCAGGTGTTACAGCGCGTTTTTCGTGTCGAGGGACCGGACTCGTGCAAGCACCCATCCGAGTTGGAACGAGTGGAATAGCGGTCATCGGCACCTGCTCTGGTTCGGGAATCCATGTTCCGTGAGTACGAATCTACGTTCCGTGAGTGCGAATCGGTATCTTTTGAGGCAGTATCCGGTGTTTTTGTGCCGGCTTCGATCTCCTCGGCTTTCGCCAGTGCGAGTTCGGCGCGCTGCTCGACGTCCTCGTTGACCGCACGAATGTTGCCAACGTATCCCCGCAGCGCCTGCGTCGAAGCCTCGAGCTCTGCGAGACTGTCCTGAATCGTTTCGAACTGCTCTTCTAGCTGTTCGAGGCGGTCGAGTGCATCCGCCTCGTCAGCGAGGCCCGACAGGTCATGGTCGCCACCGGTCACTGTCCGTTCGAGCGCCTCGACTCGTTCCCTGAGCGCGTCGTCCATACGCCCCGTGGTTCCGTATTCCTACTTGAATGTTCGCAGTGTTCGAAACCCAGGTATAGGGATGACCATACGTCATCATAGAATTCTCGCTGTACGTCGCAGCGAGAATCTCTGCACCGGTACGATAATCCCTCTAGAGCGGACAACCGCCACTGCTTTCACGCTGCTACGCACACCCAGTCGTATGTTCAAAAGCGGGCAGTTCGTCGCAGAGAATCTGGGTGACGTTCGAGCGTCCCAGGTCCAACCAAACGGGGTAGACCTCACCCTCGAAACCGTGTTCGAGCAGACAGAACCCGGTCGTATCGAACGCGGCGGGAAAACAGTGGGCTCGCGGCGTGAACTCGACTGTGTGGATGGCTGTTTTCGACTCTCCCCGGATGGATACGTGGTCAGGTACGCTGATCACATTCGCATTCCCGAAGGCCACGTCGGGTTTCTCTATCCGCGATCGTCGTTGCTGCGAAACTCCTGTATGCTCGATACGGCAGTCTGGGACGCTGGCTACGAAGGCCGAGGCGAAGGCCTCCTCGAAGTGTACCACGAGATCGTCATTGAACGCGGTGCCCGAATTGCCCAGCTCGTCCTTGCGGAGGCTGCTCATCAGGAGACGTACGACGGCTCGTACCAAAACGAGAACATACCAACTGACGAAAGTCTGTGAAAGAGGCAGTGGATTTGACCAGTGAAACCTGTGTTCGTCTGAAACTGGTCAAGACAAACTTCGAAGCCAGATAACTCATGAGCATACTGCCAAAACATCATTATTATACAAACCGACACAAAGCAGAAATATTATATAACGGGCAGTAAAATTACGGGTAGCCGCGTTGGCAGGAGAGAAACCGGACTGTGCCTCTGACAATCTTCTGACCGGAACCTCCAACCGGCAACCACAGACCACCACCAGCCCGTGATTTATTCGGGCGAAGTGGTTGGTCTGTTTTCACGACAGCTGTTCGGAGAGACGTGTTGCTGTCTTGGGTCCGATACCGCGGACCTCGGTCAGTTCGTCGATGGATGCGTCTCTGAGCGCCTGAACGCTCCCGAAGCGGGCGAGAAGACGCTTTCTCGTGGCTGGACCGACTCCTGGGATGTCATCGAGTGGCGTCGACACCTCATCCCGGAGCGTCTCGTGGTACTGTCGTGCGAAGCGATGGGCTTCGTCTCGCACCCGCTGGAGCAGGTGAAGCTGGGACGCATCTGACGGCCACTCGTACGTCGTCTCGGGGGTAATCACGCGCTCGTCAGCTTTCGCCAGCGCGACAGTCGGGATGTCCCAGCCGGCGTCTTCCAGTGCGGCACGCGCGGCATTGAGCTGGCCACGACCGCCGTCGATGAGCAACAGGTCCGGCCGTGGTCGCTCGTCGCGTCCCTCGACTGCACGGTCGGCACGCCAGCGAAGCAACTCGTACATGTTCGCGTAGTCGTCGTTCTCTTCTGAGAGCCTGCGTCGGCGATACTCACTTTTTTCGGGACTGGCTTTCACGAACACGACGTTGCTGCCGACCACCGAGCGTCCGTGTGCGTGGCTGACGTCGAATCCTTCGATGCGTGCTGCGTCGTCGAGTCCCAGCGCCTCCGCGAGCGCAGCGGTCTCGTCTCGGTCCCGTCTCGGTCGACTGGCGTTTTTCATTGCGAGGTCGACGAGGGTTGCTTCGCGGCCCACACCGGGAACGCGAAGTGTAACGCCGACGTCCGACAACCACGCTTCGACCTCCTGGTCGGCGGGACGCTCCGGACACAGCACAACATCGGGAAGTTCGGTCGTGGCGTAGTACTGCGCCAAGAACGCAGCGAGCACTTTCCCAACCTCGGAGACGGTTTCGGGCGCGTCGAGCGTGTGTTGTTCCCTGTCGATGAGCTGTCCTCGTTCGGCCCGCAGCACTGCCACTGTTGGCTCGGTTCCCGCGAGCGAGATACCCACGACGTCGGTCCGTCGCGCTTTCTCACGTGCCGTGCTGATCGCATCGGCACTGGTTTCGGTGAACGTCTC
>PUMG01000316.1 GCA_003551265.1 Halovenus sp. | reverse complement strand
GTGACGATGGGTAGTGGTGGTCTCACATCGTTCGAGTACTACATGGCTGCACGCCAGCTCGAACGTGTCGCCGACCACGCCGAGAAAATCGCACTGATTGCTGATCGCCTCGACGCCGAACCACCTGCTGACCTCCAGTCGACGCTGCTCGATTTCGGCGAGCGGTCCCGCGAAGTCGTTCGACGGTCGCTCGCAGGACTGCTCGAAGAGCCGATAGCCAGCACCTCGAAGCTGAGTGGCGTCATCGCTGATGCCGAGGCACTCCTCTCAGAAGTGAGTGGCGTCGATGCACAGCTCTACGACCGTGAGGACCTCGAAGACGGCTACCTTCTTGGACTGGTCATCGATAGCCTGACTCGCTCGACGCAATACGGCGTGAACATCGCCGAAGTTGGTCTCCAGACCCGCCATCGCGGTGGCGACTCTGACTGAGATACCCGTCTGTATGCTATAGGGATTATTTGTCGTCGACCTCGACGACGGGTTTTTCGAGCAGTTCGCCCGCACGCTCGGTCGGACAGTCGCGCCGTCCGAGAAGCGTCGTGACCGTCTCGCCTGCTTCGACGACCGTCTCGTACACCACCGTCTCGTCTTGGACCCGCCAGCCGTCCCCGAGCGGGCGGGACGTTTCGTCTTCGAACTCGACGAGAGGTTCGCTGAGACGCACCCTCGCTGGCTCCGACCGGACTGACTGTATCCTGTAAGCAACAACGGGTGAGGCGAGTGTGTCTCTGTCGAGGTACTTCGTGACGACCAGGTCCTGTGTCGCTGTTACTTCGCTCTCGCTTGCCCGTCCGATGACGTCACTGACGACCAGCTCCCAGAGCTGTGATTTCGTCATCGTCGACGGCCTCTCCTCTCCTGTTTGGCGGTCTTCGACGTCGACTGTTTGGCCATCGTGACCGTCAGATTGGTCCCCATACACGTCGCTGGCCGTCTCTATCGGGTCGAGCATTCCCGTCCGGTTGAGGACGTAGTAGCCTCCGACGACGGCGACGGCGAACCCGACGGCGGTTGCAGGCAGGAGAACTGCCCGGGATGACGGGAGTGTCACTCCTGGACTCTCGTCTCCGTCGTCTGTCTGGTCAGCGGCGGTTGCATCGTCTGGCTCCTGACCGCCGGGAGCGCCGTTCGCTTCGGTTTCGAACCCTTCTTCGAGGGCGTACAGCGTCTGGTTCTCACTCCCGACGTACACCGCATCGTCGACCACTGCGGGCGCAGCCGAAATCGGACGGCCCGTGTCGAATCGCCAGCGTTCCTCACCGTCGGTGTCGATTCCGTACACCTCGTGACTCTCGCTACCGACGTAGACGACGCCGTCGGCGACTGCCGGTGAGGACGTAATCTGTCTCCCGGTGTCGAACGTCCACTGTTGCTCACCGGTTTCGGCGTCGAGTGCAAACACCGAGTGGCTTCGACTGCCAATGTAGACGACGCCGTCGGCGACTGCTGGTGAGGACGTGATTGCCCCGCCCGTGTCGAACTGCCAGTGTTCCTCACCCTCCGCGGTTGTATCGAGAGCGTACACGTTCCCGTCCTGACTCCCGACGTACACTGTCTCATCGACAACTGCGGGAGAGCCAGGAACTCTGTCCGCCGTCGTGAATGTCCACCGCTCTTCGCCATCGGTTGCATCGAGCGCGTAGAGGTCGCCGTCGTCGCTGCCGACGTAGACGACGCCGTCGGCGACTGCGGGTGACGATTCGACCCAGAAGTCTGTCTCGAAGCGCCAGCGCTCGGTTCCTTCGCTGGCGTCGATGGCGTAGACAGAGTTGTCCTGACTCCCGATGTACACCGTCTCCTCGACGACTGTTGGCGAGGAGCGTACTGCTCCGCCTGTTCCGAAGCGCCACTGCTCGTCTCCTTCCTCGGTGTCAACGGCGTACACGGTGCCCGCCTGGGTGCCGACGTAGAGCGTACCGTCGACGACTGCAGGGGAGGACCGAACGTCGCTTTCGGTGTCGAAGCGCCACTGCTGTTCGCCGCTGTCGGCCTCGAGTGCGTAGATGTATCCGTCTCGACTGCCGGTGTAGACTGTCCCGTCGACGACGGCAGGCGCGTTGCTTATCTGACCATCTGTCTCGAACTCCCATGCCGGTCCGACATCTGAACGGGGACCGCTCACTTCCGGGTTGAATCCGGTGTTGGCAGCGTCGTTGCCGTACATCTGCCATGCACCATCCCCATCTGTACTTGAGTTGAGGAGGGGCTGGCGCACAGATCCGACTCCGGAATCAGCGACTGCTCCTGCTACCGTGAGACCTGCTGTTGCCGCGAGAAACTGCCGCCGTGTCGTCATTGCTCGCTATAGAGAGCGACAGCATAAAACAGCACCACTTCTGTCGAAACGGTGGAGCATGTCTGCTCTGTGAGTGTACCGGTTAGAGACATGTCCACAGGGCTGATTTATATTTCCAGCGTACGATGAGAAAACATGGATAGAGACAGAACGGCGTTGTCGCGCCGACAGCTCCTCGCTACCACAGGTGGCGTCTCGCTCGTCGGACTGGCAGGCTGTCTTCAGGCAACTCCACCCGGAGAACCGTCTGAAGACCTCAGGGATGCACCACTCCCAGAGGGTGCCGAAGAGTGCGTTTCGGTCGACGGCGAACAGCGGGACCCCGAGGCAGTCAGCGCGAAAGAGGATGTTGCCTACCAGTTCCATCCGGACTACACGGGTGCGAGCGGATACATCGAAATGTGTGCGAACTGTCGTTTCTTCTGTTCGGGCGGAGCACTGGGTTCGAACATCGGTGCTTGCACCGTCGTCGAGGGTGGTATCCGCTCACAGGACTGGTGTGCCCTCTGGCAACCGGTCGAGGCTCTCGAAGCGCGCGACCGTCCCGCGAGACGGGGTCCCCAGTCCTGAGATGGACGTTGCGGTCATCACCGTCGGAGACGAACTGCTCGCCGGGGAGACCGAGAACACGAACGCAACGTGGCTCGCCGACAGACTCACGTCGCGCGGGGCGTCTGTCCGACGGGTTGTCGTCCTGCCTGACGACCGGGCGGTTCTCGTTGCCCACATCAGACGGTACAGCGAGGAGATGGACGCGACCATCGTCACTGGCGGCATCGGAAGTACGCCCGACGACGTGACGATGGAGGCTGTTGCTGCTGCGTTCGACCGCCCGCTCGTCCTCGACGAACTTGCACTCGAAGCGGTTCGGGCGAGACTGGCAACCCTCGAACGACAGATTCCCGAACTCGAACTCGACATCGACGAACAGGCTGAAGCGAGTATCCCTGAGGGTAGCAGACCACTGTTGAACGAGGAGGGACTTGCACCCGGGTGTGTTCTCGAAACGGTCTACGTCTTGCCGGGTATTCCGGGAGAGATGCGCGCGATGTTCGAGTCGGTTGCGGAGGAGTTCAGCGGTGAAAGCGTCTCCGAACATCTCTACAGCGTCGAACCAGAGTCACACCTCGTACCCGCTCTTCGCGAGTGTGGACACCGATTCGACGGGAGCGTCGGCTGCTATCCTGACCGAGACGCCCGGTACAATCGACTCAAAGTCTCCGGAACGGACCCAGACGAGGTTACGCTGGCGGCCCAGTGGCTCCTCGGTGCTGTCGATGGCAGCAAAACACCGGTCGAGCGCGACTGGGTCGGTTGATTCAGGCGTACAAGAATTACAGCGTGTTCAGTACTTATGCGAGGTCGAAGCGGTCGAGCATCATGACCTTGTGCCAGGCATCGACGAAGTCCTGAACCAGTTTCTCCTCGCCGTCGGCGGCACCGTAGACCTCCGCGATGGCACGTAGCCGGGAGTTCGAACCGAAGATGAGGTCGACCCGGGAGGCGGTGTACTCGACGTCCCCTGTTTCGCGGTTACGCAGCTCGAAGACCTCCTTGTCGTCCGAGACTGGCTCCCACTCGTAGTCCATGTTGAGGACGACCTCGAAGAAGTCGTTGTTCAGCGTCTCCGGCTCGTCGGTGAAGACGCCGTGACCAGAGTTCTGGTAGGTGGCGTCCAGCGCGCGCATACCGCCGACGAGCACCGTCATCTCGGGTGCCGAAAGCGCCAGCAGGTCCGCTTTGTCGACCAGCAACTCCTCGGCCGACCGGTCCATCATGTCCGTCCCACTGTCGTAGTTACGGAACCCGTCGGCGTCCGGTTCGAGCCACTCGAATGACTCGACGTCGGTCTGGTCCTGCGTGGCGTCGGTACGACCCGGTTCGAACGGCACTTCGACGTCGTAGCCTGCATCCTGGGCTGCCTTCTCGACGGCGGCACATCCGCCAAGTACGATCAGGTCTGCCATCGAGACTCGGACGTCGTCCGAACGTGAGCTGTTGAACTCCTCTTGAATCTCTTCGAGCGTGCTCAGGACGGTCGCCAGCTGTTCCGGCTCGTTGACCTCCCAGTTCTTCTGGGGTTCGAGGCGGATACGCGCACCGTTTGCGCCACCACGCTTGTCGCTGTCGCGGTACGTCGATGCGGCCGCCCAGGCGGTCTTGACCAGCTCGGAGACGGACAGTTCTGAGTCGAGAATTGCCGATTTGAGCTCGGCAATCTCCGCCTCGCCGACGAGTTCGTGCTCAACGTCGGGGAGAGGGTCCTGCCACAGCAGGTCCTCCTCTGGCACCTCTGGACCCAGATAGCGCTCTTTCGGTCCCATGTCACGGTGAATCAGCTTGAACCAGGCCTTCGCGAAGGCCTCTTCGAGCTCCTCGGGGTTCTCGTGGAAGTGCTTGGCAATCTCACGGTAGTCTGGGTCCTCTTTGAGGGCGACGTCGGTCGTGAGCATCATCGGGGTCTGCGTGCCGTCGGGGTCGTGGGCTGCCGGTGCGGCGTCCTGTGCTTCCTCGTCGACCGGACTCCACTGGTATGCGCCCGCGGGACTCTCGTCCAGCTCCCACTCGTAGGAGAACAGGTTGTCCAGGTACTCGTGGCTCCACTCGATTGGTGACTGGGTCCACGGCCCTTCGAGACCGCTGGTGATGGTGTCGTCGCCCTTGCCGGTGCCGTAGTCACTCTCCCAGCCCAGTCCCTGCTGTTCGATCGGCGCTTCTTCGGGGTCCGGACCGAGGTGGTCGTCGGGGGCTGCGCCGTGGACTTTCCCGAACTCGTGTCCGCCAGCGATGAGCGCGACCGTCTCCTCGTCGTTCATCGCCATGCGCTTGAACGACTGTCGGATGTACTTCGCGGACTCTTTCGGGTCAGGGTCTCCACCGGGACCTTCCGGGTTCACGTAAATCAGTCCCATGTGGTCTGCGGCGAGATCTCCCTCGAGGTTCCCTTCCTCGTCGTGGCGCTGGTCACCCATCCACTCCTCTTCAGGGCCCCAGTCGACGCCCTCGTCTGGCTCGAAGTCGTCCTCACGACCGCCAGCGAAGCCGTACGTCTCGAAGCCCATCGACTCCAGCGCGACGTTCCCCGAGAGCACCAGGAGGTCGGCCCACGAGAGCTTTCGGCCGTACTTCTCTTTCACCGGCCAGAGCACTCGTCGGGCTTTGTCGAGGTTGACGTTGTCCGGCCAGGCGCTTAGCGGTGCAAAGCGCTGTCTCCCACCGGCAGCACCCCCACGGCCGTCTGCTGTGCGGTAGGTTCCTGCGCTGTGCCACGACATCCGGATGATGAGTGGTCCATAGTGGCCGTAATCGGCTGGCCACCACTCCTGTGACGTCCGCAGCACTTCTTCGATATCAGCTTTCACTTCGTCGAGGTCGAGTGATTCGAACTCCTCGGCGTAGTCGAACTCTTCACCCATCGGGTCAACCGGACGGGCGTTCTGGTCGAGCGGCTTCAGGTTCAACTGGTCTGGCCACCAGTTTTCGTTGGACTCGGACATACCTAGACGGTTACCGGGTTCACGTGTTAAGCGTGTCGGATTGCGCGATGAATTTTTTGTCTTCGTGAAAAATTTTACACGAGATGAGAAAACACACCCGTCGACGGAACCCTCTCTGGTGTGGCATTGAGGCGCTTGAATCGGTCTTTCTGTTCGCCTGCAACTGGGCTCTTCGCAGACGTAGACAAAATACAGCTATCGCTATGTCTCTCAACCCGGTCGTTTTATGCCGCTTCTCTCGCTGGGTGTCCGTATGAGTCATGGACCGAAGGATGCCGAACAAGCCTACGAACTCCGGGATGTTTTCGCACAGTTAGACGAACTTGAAGAGACCGTTTCCAGCCACGAAGAGCGACGGGAGGTGCGCCGGACCCGTCGGATGCTGGAGCGAGTACCCGGAAACAAACACATTCGAAAGTATACCAGCAGAGACGTCGCCGAAGGGTTCGTCGGTGGCATCATCTTCTCGCTTCCACTGCTCGTTGAGGACGGCGTCTTCGAGATTGCGGAGTGGTTCGTCGACGTGAGGGTGGCTCAGATTCCCATCTTTCTTGTCCTGAATGTTCTGTTCATCTTCGCTCTGACCACTGGCTTGTTGTATTTCACCGACATCCGGAGCGTCAAGGTGAGACCGATTTTCGGCGTCATTCCGAAACGGCTCACTGCGGTGTTGGTAATTTCGTTGCTCGTCGCCGCCGGAACGATGTTTATGTGGGGACGTCTCCACGAGGAGGGCCCGACGACGTACGAGCAGTTTGGCCGGGTCACCGTCATATGGGCTGCTGCTGCGCTGGGTGCGACTCTCGGAGACATCCTTCCCGGTGAAAGCCAGGGTACGGATCTCGCCGAAATGATCGCTGATATTGGCGACGGTGAAGACGCTGCTCCCGACGAACAGAGAACCGAGTGACCGTAGTTGGGGTGAAGACTGTTGAGACTCGGGTTCTCATCAGCGTTGTTGTAGTTCTGGCGGAATCTCGTGGTCGTGTTCTCTGAGGACAGAACGAGCGTGGGTGCGAAGCTGCTCCGGTGTGGGGAGGCGTCTGTTCTGGTCGGTCCACTCGATAGCCCAGTCCCCAACCGCTTCGAGAAGTTCCTCATCTCCGACTGCTCTCACTGCCAGCAGAATCTCTTCGTACGCTGTCTCGTACTCCTGGAACTGTTCCGCAGCGGAGCGCTGTGTTGACTCCCGCCGGGCGCGCCGAACGTGTCGCAACACCGCCGGAATCGAGGCCATACTTCGCAGTTACCGGAGCCAACAGATAAGCGTTGACCACCTCAGTTTCGTTCTGGCATATCGTCCACCGTTATTGGTGGGGACTCCTCTGTCGGGTCGGTCGCGTGCTCGAAACTGATGGTGTTACCGGCCTCGAAGAACGTCACCTCCTGCTGTGGGAACGGAATCTTGATCTCGTCCTCGTGGAAGCGCTCGTCGATTCGTCGGATAAGCCGGTGTCGAACGCGGCCGCGCAACGCGGGATTATCGATGAAACACTGCACCTGGGCAAGAATCGCAGAGTCGGCGAACTCCCGAAACCGGACAACAGGGTTTGGTGAGTCGAGAACGAGTGGTTCCTCGCTCGCCACAACGAGCAGTGCCTCCTCGACGGTGTCCAGATTCGAGCCGTAGGCGACGCCAACGTTGAGTCGGATGCGACGGCGACGAATCGGGGCCGATTCGTTGACCACTTGCGTGGAGTTCAACACCGAGTTCGGAACAGTAATCGCGATGTTATCTCGGGTGAGGATCGTCGTGCTCCGGATGGTCATATCGATGACAGTGCCGCGCTCACCCGATTCGAGCTGTATCATATCTCCGTTCTTGTACGTGTTGTCGAGATACAGCGAGATGCCAGCGAAGAAGTTTCCGATCGTGTCACGGGCCGCGATACCGAGAACGATACCGATGACCCCCGCTGAGGCGAGTAGTGGCGTGATATCAATTCGCCAGACGCTCAAGAGCGCGAAAACCGACCCGAGAACCACGAAGAACGTCAGCACGTTCCGGAAGAGTGGTCCAATCTCCCGTCCGGCCCGAGTATCGTTTATGGTGAGGATGAGACGGCCGCCGACCTGGGTGACGGCGTACGCCCACAGGAGCAACACTGCAGAGACGACGGTGTTGGTAATGTAGAATTCGAACAGCAGCCCCTCGACGAGTTGCGTGCTCACGTAGACGCCAGCGAGGAAGACACTGATATACAGTGGTGCGTGAATCTCCTCAATGATGATACGGTCGTACCCTGATTTCCCGAGTCCAGACCGTTTGAGTGCGGCCGACCCGAGTGTTTTGATGATTTTCGCTGCGAGAATCGAACACACGAGCACGAGTCCCACCTGTATCAAGATGGAAAATCCCGTGAACGACTCGACTAACGCAGTCTCCATAGCGAAGCCCAGTTGGTAAGGAGGTATAAATTTTTGCTAGGAGTGGCTTATACTGATAGCCAAAACCGTGGCGAATTCCTGTTCACAAGTAAGATTGTTTTACCGTGACATTTGCTGTTGAAGATGGAGGTGTACCGGTAGAACGCGGGAGTATCGGTAGTACGGTGTGACCAGGGTGAACAACGCATTTTTCGGAACACGAACCGTCACTTGCTTGTCGATGCTGCCCCTCCGTCGAGTCAGTGACGCCAGAAGTAACACGCACAGAGACCGACGGTATCGACTACGGCTGGGTCATGCAGGTCACGTTCGTGCTCACCATCTTCGTCGGGACGCCAGTCGTTGTCCTCCTCTCGGTTCCAGCGACGTTGCCGACGTGGACGGACAGGGCGCTGTTCGCTGTCGGCATCGGCTCGATGGTCTGGTTCATCGTGGCGATTCTCGTCTTTTTGTATGCGAGACGAACCCACGTGTGAGAGATTCCGTCGACCGGTATAACGACGAGACTGCAATTGTCCCTCTCAGTCTCGACCCGCGAGATGTTCGTCGACGTATCGGAATTCGACCCCGGCACGCTCTGCGGTAATTGCGTCACGCTTGCTGTCACCGATAAACAGCGCCCGGTCGGGAGAGACCGCCAGACGGTCGATAGTGTCGAGCAACGGTTCAGGATGTGGCTTGTGAGTGAGGACTGTGTCGCGCCCGACGACGGCATCGACGTGTGTATCGAGTCCGTAGCGTTCGAGTGCAATGTAACAGGCAGACTCACAGTTCAACGAACAGACGCCTGTCGGGACTGAAAGCGGCAGGTCGTCGGCAAGAGTCAGCAGATCTGCAGTTCGCGCGCCCGCTCGTTCGTGTTCGCTGAGAACGTTCTCGACGAGCGCCTCGAACCCCTCGGCCTGACTGCGTGCAAGCAGGTCCCACAGGCTCTGTCCGTCGGCGTCGATGCCCCGAGACTGGAGTGCGCTCACCGTGTCGACGGTCGCCTGCTCCCAGTCGACGTTCAGCCTGACCAGTGTCCCGTCGAGGTCATACACCACGCCGTCGTATTTCATACGAAACAGTACGGCTGTCAACTCAGATATGTCTGGCGGCGCTAGTCGACGAGTTCGACATCGAGGAACTCTTCGAGCGTTCGCACCACACTCCCACCGACACCTGCTTGCGTGGCACGGCCCTGTTCGATAGCCAGCAGGTCGCGCTCGTCGAGGTCGAGTTCGTCAGCCAGTTCTTCGAGCTGGTACCCGGCGTCCTGTCGAGCGCTGGTGACGCGCTCGTCGTAGTTCGAGACGAGATACGGGAGCTGGTCGTCGTCGTAATCTGCACCGCTTTCCCAGTGAGAGGCGTCCGGCTTGGCAGCGTCGTGGAGGCGAGCGACGTTCTGCGCAGCGCGTTTCTTGCGGCTCTCGCGCGGGTCGTCGCTGCCTGCGCTGGTATCTGCGCTATCGTCGTGCTGGGCACAGTCACCACAGACTTCAAGCTGTGCGCCAGCGACGTTCGCAGTCCTGGTGTCGGTGTCGGAGGC